>JAHDCE010000399.1 GCA_020630045.1 Saprospiraceae bacterium
GTAGCTACGGCTACCAGTTTCCGGGCTTCCCTCGACTAAAACAAAAATACACACGAAAATCATTATTCGATTACTTTTGGCCAGATACTTACTTTTCGCCTTCCGGCGAAATTATAGAAAGTACCGACCCCGACATTTACTTTCGGTCGTATCATTTATATTGCGTCAATACAACACACGAATAAATGATACGACTGCTTAGTTTGCTTTGGTTTATCCTTCTTTCTATTAGTGCATCAGCACAAGGCCCTATTGATGGGTATATGAAGCGCCCGGGAGAAATTGATTTTGCCCTATCGTATGGATACGAGCATTATGATCGATATTACTTGGGCAATATCGAAAGAACGAATTTCGACAGGACTTACCAATCTTTAGGACTGTTCATGGCCTATGGTTTCGAAGAAAACCTAGGGCTAGTGGCTACCCTACCCTATATGTGGACGGATAGTCTCAATCGCGGATTCCAAGACGGACAATTTTTTCTCAAATATAGACCGCTTCGAAAAGAAACCACCAAAGGAAGATTGGACGGAATTATCGCGGGAGGTGTCACCACAGCCCTTTCCAGGTATCCCATCAGTCCGGAATCAGACAACCCCATTGGGGAAAGACCTTTAATTTTTGAAGCCCGCGCTTTAGTACAACACAATTTCAACAACGGTTTCTTTGTAATGGCCAAAACCGGACTTTCTTTCAAAGTCCGCCCGAACACCCAAACAGCGATTCCCAATCTACTGAGGTTCGGCTATGCCACCAATAAATTTTATACCGATATTTGGATCGAAGGCGTTTTCGCTTTAGGAGCGGAAGCCAATGATGTACCTTTAGGACAAGAAGGAAGTACCTTCACCAAATTCGGAGGTGTATTTTATGTTCCGATAGGACAATATCTAGGTGTCGCGGTGAATGCCGCATATACATTTTGGGGTCGGAATATCGGAATTTCGCCCAGGTTCGGTGGCAGCTTGATCATCAAGGTTCCTTACAAGGAATAATTTCCCGACAGGGAAAGTCTGAACCACTTCAAAATATGCTTAAAACCTATCTTCTTATTACAATATGAAAGTAGTCATCATAGGAAATGGAATCAGTGGAATCACGGCCGCTCGACACATCAGAAAACTCAGTGACCATCACATTACCGTAGTTTCGGATGAAACGGATTATTTCTTTTCACGAACAGCATTGATGTACATTTACATGGGACATATGAGGCAAATAGATACACGTCCGTATGAGTCTCATTTTTGGGTAAAAAATAATATCCATCTTTTAAAAGACCGAGTGATTGAAGTTGATTTTCACAATAAAAAACTACATCTAAAAAACGAAAGACATCACTTGGATTATGACAAATTGATTATTGCCACCGGATCTTCTCCCAACAAGTTCGGATGGAAAGGTCAAGATTTGGAAGGCGTGCGTGGATTATACCATCTACAAGACTTGGAATACATTGAAAAACACAGCAAAAACCTTCAACGAGCGGTCATTGTCGGCGGTGGTCTTATTGGAATAGAACTCGCGGAAATGTTCGCTTCCCGAAATATTCCCGTCACCTTCTTGGTACGGGAAAAAAGCTATTGGAGCAACGTACTCCCCAAGGAGGAATCGGCTATGATTAACAAGCACATCCTTGAACATCATATTGATTTAAAATTAGGCACCGAACTCCAAGAAATAATAGATAACGGACAAGGAAAAGCGGAAGCCGTAATGACCAATAAGGGAGAAAAAATTCCTTGTGGATTCGTCGGATTAACCGCCGGGGTACATCCCAATATCGGATTCATAAAAAACACCCCACTAGAAACCCAGAAAGGAATTATCGTCAATAATCTACTGGAAACCAATATAACAGATGTTTATGCCATTGGAGATTGCGCCCAACTACAAGACCCGAATCCGGGCAGAAGACCCATCGAGGCCGTTTGGTATACCGGGAGAATGATGGGTGAAACCGTCGCCTATAATATTTGTGGAAAATCCGTACAATACAACCCGGGAATTTGGTTCAACTCCGCCAAATTCTTCGACATCGAATACCAAGTTTACGGTGATGTCCAAGCACATCCTCCGGAAAACCATGAAAGCATTTATTGGGAAGATTCCAATCATAAAAAAAGCATCAGAATCGTATATGACAAAAATACAAATCAAGTCCTGGGTTTCAATTTAATGGGAATCAGATACCGACATGAATTGTGCGAAAAATGGATCAAAGAAAAAGCGACTTTATCCGAGGTGATACAAAATTTAGGAGCCGCTAATTTCGACCCTGAATTCTACAAACAATATGAACAAGAATTGGCATCCATTTACAATAATAAATTCCCCAAGGAGAAAATATCATTGCAAAAAAGAAGAGGGTTTAATGCCTTCTTGTCCTTGTTCAAAAATTAATCGAAAGACAATCCTTATTTCAATATGAAAGGTATTCAACTTATAGGTTATATCATCATTTTTTTCGTCTTGGGGTTGTTCTTATCCATCCCTTTCCTTGACGGAAAAAAAACATTTACAGCGGAAAACATCGAATCCATAAAAGGAGTGGTTGACGGCAACCATGCGCCCTTTTTAATGCCCAAAATAGAATCGCTACAAGGAAAGTCTTTGGGCAAATTCGAAACCCTTTCCACCCTAGGGAATTATTTCACGGAAGTGAATAAAGAAATACAAACCGCCAAACAAAACGACCCGGAAAAATACGGCGGAGCCTACCCCATGGGCGACTACCACAAACGAACGGTCAAATACTGGACACTGAGCCACACCGGAGACGGATTCGTAGCGCATAACAAAAGCCTGTTGATGTGGCTTTTACTCGGTGGTGTCTTCCTAGGAGGGATGCTGATTATTTTTCCGATGTTCCGGGAAATTCCGGGTATCAAAAACGATGGGGTTTATTTCAATAGCTGGTACAGTAGAGGTCTGCCCGGTATATTTTTAGGCGTATTGATGATTGGCTTTTATCTACTCATCTATTTTGCCGAACCTTATATCGCCGAATGGGGCATGGTATTCGACCCGATGAGCCTAGCTTTGAACGGTAGCAAAGCCTCCCATTGGTTCATGTACGGACTATTGTATACCGTAGCGGTAACCATCATGGGTATGCGGATGTTCGCCAAATACATGCACAACAATTACCAACTCCTGCGAACGGCATCAGTCATATTTTTCCAATTGGCGTTCGCATTTCTGATTCCTCAATTCCTAGCCGCCATGCACCTACCCGGCAACGATTTGAAGAACGCTTGGCCCCTCGACTATAGCCTGTTTTTCGATTATCGAATCGACTCCCACATCAATGCCGGCACCATCGGAATCGTCATGTTGGCATGGGGTATATTATTCAGTGCAATCGGGGTTCCGCTACTCACCTATTTTTATGGAAAAAGGTGGTATTGCTCCTGGGTATGTGGTTGCGGTGGCTTGGCGGAAACCCTAGGCGATCCCTTCCGGCAACAATCCGATAAAAGTCTCCGCGCTTGGCAAATCGAACGATGGATGATCCATGCCGTTTTGATATTCGCAGTAATCATGACGGTCGCCGTATTATACAGTTATGCTCATCAAGAATACACACCGGTATCCGTAGTTCATATATTAATAACGGTTGCCATAGTCGGGGCGATTATCGCCTTCGCCGCCACTTGGTTCAGGAAACAATTGAGCGATTCCGATAAAAAAGTATTTTACATCATCGCCGCCATTTTAGGTGTCATCGTTTTCCTGACAGCACTGGCATTCATTACAGGTAATAATCGCATATTTTTTATTGACAGTTACCAACTCAGGCACTGGTACGGATTGCTTATCAGTTCCATCTTCGCCGGCGTAGTGGGAACCGGTTTTTATCCCCTGATGGGGAATCGGGTTTGGTGCAGATTCGGTTGCCCCTTGGCAGCTTGGATGGGCATCATCCAACGTTTCCAATCCAAATTCCGCATCACTACCAATGGAGGACAATGTATCTCATGTGGCAATTGCTCCACCTATTGTGAAATGGGAATCGATGTCCGATCTTACGCTCAAAAGGGACAAGATATCGTCCGCGCTTCTTGTGTCGGATGTGGGGTTTGTGCCGCAGTTTGCCCTAGGGGTGTACTCCGATTGGAAAACGGGGATGATATCCAACAACGGACAGTCGCCGAACGGGTCATTCATGTGAGTGAGGATGATGTTGTTTTGTTGCCTTAATCCAAGCAACCATCAAACACGGGATATATCGGATCAGGTATCAGATTGAGAAACCCCTTGGCCACCCCCATATGAAATGAGGGGATGATAACTTTCTCACCATTGAATTCTTGGTAAAATGAATTCAAAGCGGCATCCAATTTACCGACTCTGAACAATTCAATCATTTTCACCCATTTGAAATGGAAAACAGCCTCCCCATGTGTGATGTTTTGAAAAACGACATCCGCTTTTTCAAATTGATGCTGAATCAAAAACAAACAAGCTGCATCCAATCTCCGAGTTTCATCCCATTCAATGATTTCCTCCCATTGGAGTTCATTGTAAAGAACCTCCAAAAGGTAGGGGCGAAATCGTAAAACCAATCGA
>JAHDCE010000400.1 GCA_020630045.1 Saprospiraceae bacterium
ATTCCGCTTCATCTCCCATTCCTATATAACCTTGGGCTTTATAGGCTTTTAATCCCAATTTATCTTGCTGGGCACTGTGCCTCATCGCTTCTAGGGCGAGGTCTTCATCATAGTCACGTACCCCCTTGACATATGCATCCGCAATGACAGGGATAGCATGGTATCCGATCATACAACCTGTATAATTCCCGGCCAATTCCCAGATGGGTAACATTCCGCCATCTTTATATTGTTTTAAAAAGGTTTGAATGAATTCATTCGTCTTTTCTTGTTCGATGATTGTAAACAATGGATGTGTCGCACGGAAGGTATCCCACAAAGAGAATACGGTATATACAGTATGTTCCGATGTACGAATTTTTCCGTCCATCCCCCGATATTTTCCATCCACATCACTAAAAGTGTTGGGAGCGATTAAGCTATGATATAATGCAGTATAAAATATGATTTTATTGTCGTCATTCCCATCCGTTATTTCAATTTTAGACAACGCTTCCGACCAAGTAGCTGACGATGTTTCTAAATACTTATTAAAATCCCAATGGGTCGCCTCCGCCGCCAAGTTCTTTTGAGCACCTTCGATACTGACTGCTGAAATCCCCACCTTTATCATTAGTTTTTCATTGGATTCCATATCAAAAGTAAAGGCCATTTTTTGCCCGGTAGAATCAGGTGTTGAAGCCATGAAAGATTTCGAAAACTCCAAAGCGAAATACAAGTGTTGTTCCGTCGCCCAAGCATTGGAAATACGCTTCCCATATACCCGAGTATTTCCGTCAAGGATAATCGTATCTCCGAGTAGTTGATCGCGATGCGCTAAATCCAATATCAAATGAGATTCGCCCCCCTTGTTAAACGTATATTCATGAATGCCAGATCTTGTCGTCGTCGTCAATCTAACATCAATATCAAAGCGATCTAATTTGACCTGATAATTCCCCGGAGCGGCTTTTTCATTTTCTTTTTGAAAAGGAGAAGAATATCCTTTTTTCCCGGGATTATCCGAACCATTTTCGAATTCAATTTCTCCTTGTATCGGCATCAATAATACATCTCCATAATCGCTGACTCCCGTGCCGCTCAAATGGGTATGACTAAAGCCATAAATAACATTGTCTGTATAATGGTAAGCCGAACAACCATCCCACCCTTCCAGACGAGTATCCGGACTGAGTTGCACCATTCCAAAAGGCACGGTTGCCCCCGGATAAGTATGTCCATGCCCGCCGGTTCCGATAAAAGGATCCACATATTCTATTGCCGACTTTGGAGTATCGGAATTGCATCCGAATAAAAATAATATTGCAATTAACCCTAATGGTAAATATTTAGCTAAAGCTAAATTTGAATGGAACGGCAATTTGAATTTTCGGAATGGTTTCATATTAATGATTCGACAAGGTCAACGATTAGGATGTCTTGGTCAAACTCTGGGAACGGAAGGCAAAAAACAGGATATAAGCGTAACAGGCGATGACCAATACAAAAGCAATTTTAAATCCTGACATGTCTGTAAACAATCCGTATAGAGGAGGTATAAATGCTCCCCCGGCAATGGCCGTACACAAAATACCGGAACCTTCCGGTTTCAGTTCTCCCAAGTCTTCTATTGATATACTAAATATCGTAGGGAACATGATAGAATTGAATAGGCCGACCGCCAAAATACTCCACAACGAAATGAATCCCGTCGTTGCCATAGATATCAGGATACAACTGATGGCGAGAAAAACGAAGGCCATCAATACCTTTTTGGGAGCATAGATCCGAGTCAGGTACGAGCCGATAAATCGGCCTACCATAGCGCCACCCCAATAAAAGGTAACGAATGCCGCGACTAGTCCCTTGTTGTCAATCGAATCCACTTCACCACCATGGAGGAAGCTAGCGATGGATTTCATGGTTTCGCTGTTTCGGATGGCTGCCGCCAAATCCATATCTAAAAAGTAGTTGACCAAATAACTACCGATTGCGACTTCTGCACCTACATATACGAAAATTCCCAAGGCACCCATCAACAGTTTGGGATGAGACAAGGCGGCACCATAATTCAATTTTGCGTTTCCGCTAAGGAGAGGTGGCAACTTAGCGAAAATGACCACCCCCGCCAGAAGGATAAGGGCAAAGGCCAGCACATAAAACGGCCCTTGGACAGCGGAAGCTTCTGCGGTGAAATAGGCTTCTTTAGCCGTAGTATCCAATGCTGTGATTTCGTCGGATGTCTTTATGTTATCGCTTAAGATGAATATGGCTCCTAATATGGGGGCGATAGTGGTTCCCAATGAATTGAATGCTTGGGATAAATTGAGGCGGCTAGAGGCTGTGCGTTCATCTCCTAGTACGGTGACATATGGATTGGCGGCGACTTGCAATACCGTCATCCCCGATGCCAATATGAAGTAACTAAGTAGGAACAATTCGAAGGAACGCAATGATGCGGCAGGAGAAAACAACAAGCAACCGATTCCCATCACTGCTAATCCGGTGATGATTCCTCGTTTGTATCCGATTCTCTTGAGCAAGACTCCGCTGGGTATGGAGATAAGTCCATATGCGATAAAAAATGCGAACTGTACTAACCCCGCTTGGAAATAACTCAGTTCAAATATCTCTTTAATCCTAGGAATGAGGGAATCCACCAGAACTGTAATGAGTCCCCACATAAAGAATAGGGAGGTCAATAGATAGAATGACCTAGCGAAAGATTTATTCATGTGTGAAGTCGGTTTGATTGACTTGAAAGTAATCTTTTTTTGGACAAGTTAAGACTTAACCCAATATTTTCAATACCAATTCTTTCATCAATTCTCCTTGGGGAGTTCCTACATCTCCTACGCCTTTCGACCTCAAATCATATTCTTTAAGGATATTGAATGCTCGTTCGATATGTTGCCTAGAATAATTTCTCATGGCGATTCGGTAGGGAGCTACACGATGTTTCGCCGCATATTGGGCCTTCCGTTCATCCCTGAATTTGAAGCCCATCGCCTTCGCCAATTCCAAGTCGGATGAACCCGAATAGGTACCGGCGATATAAAGTTTAGAAAAGTAACTATACAAGGAGGCCAATAAATGGATAACGGAATGTTTGCGCGGATTCGCAGCGAAATGTCGAATGATGCGAACACATTTTTCGCGGTTTTTCGCCCCGATAGCATCCTGCAATTCGAATACGTTGTAGTCTTTACTGATCCCGATGTTCTTCTGTACCAAATCAGTATTTATTACTGTCCCTTTCTCGATATTCAAGGACAATTTGTCCAATTCATTGCTGATTTTCGAGAGTTCGGTTCCTAGATATTCGGTGAGTAGTTCCAATGCCCTGTCTTCCACATCATACCCTCGGGATTTTATGGATTTCCGTATCCAAGCGGGGACTTGGTTGTCGTACAATTGTTTGCATTCCAGAACAATCCCACTGGCTTTGGCCGCTTTGCCAAAAGCAGAACGCATATCATATTTTTTGTGTTTATGCACAATCAACATGAGCGTGGTAGGAGCCGGATTTTGGGCGTAAGTTTTGAGTTCGCCCAAGGTCTTCATCTCCTGGGCTTCTTTTAAGATAACGACTTGATGAGACGCCATGACCGGAAACCTGCGAGCGGCATCCACCACCGTTTTAAAATGGGAATCTTTCCCATACATGACGGTCATGTTGAATGCCTTTTCCGATTCGTTGAGAATTTCTTCTTCGAATACCTTGGTGATTTCATCCATGAAAAACGGTTCCGTTCCATGTAGGAAATAAACGGGTTTGAATTCCTTTTTCCGAATGTCGGCTATAATCTGGTCGTGTGTCATCTCCGGCAAAATTAAGGAATCCGGGAAATATATCCTTCAAAAGTAGGTCGTCTTATCTTATAACATCTGTGAATCCAGTATATCGTCATTACAAAGGTGCTTTTCATTTTTTTGAGGTTTCCATTCCGTGAAGGCCAAAGCCATTTCGTCTAGGATATCCGCACCATAGTATCCGCCATTCCAAGTCAATTCGTCAGGTCGTGACCCTTTGTAGGTCAGGACGAATAAGTGAAAATCGGTGGAAAGTTTAAACGCAACTTTCCAGTCGACGACATCATTATAGGCAGGAGGAATGTAAATGTACTCCCACCTTATAATTTTTTTGATGGTGTCGGGGTCATATTCCCAACCGATTTTACTGGAGAAACGGATTGACAAATATTTCGCCATATTGTCCATAAAGATATCCCAATTGTCCTCCAAATATTCTAAAAAAGCTTGCTGGGATTTCAAGGGAGCCTTGGCGTCCTTGGCAATTTGTAATTCGATGGTGGAACCTAGGGGGTCGATTTTTTTGAACCCATGGAAATAGTCGGCATAAATCCTCAAGATGCCGAAGTAGGGATGGTCTATGGTCTTGGGCTCAATCCCAAAGGCTTTCGCAAGTTGATTAAGAAGTGACATAACTATTCATTTTAGATTTTGGATAAGATCAAAATGAACAATTTGCCGGAAGGTTTCCATGTCTTTCGATAGTTACTAGAATCTACTCGACGGATTGAAGATTAAATTATTCAAGTCCTGAAAATTGGAGATAGGAC
>JAHDCE010000401.1 GCA_020630045.1 Saprospiraceae bacterium
ATAAAATGGAATAAAAAAATAAGTCCGACGGGAACTCCCGTCGGACTTATTTCTCAATGAGCTACTAGTACACTGTATTTATGGAGGCGGTTACCCCTCGAAATGAAGTGAAATCGTAAAGGTTCTGGAAATCACTTTTTCCAATACCGTCGATTGTTCCAAGTCGGAATTATATAATAATACATTTCCAATCCCCTGAGATACTTTGAATTCAGGAGAGAAGATAAAGTAAGGGAAAAAGAATTGTACCCCCGCACCATATTCGATGGAGAAATCCGTAGGAGATATTTTTACAATGGTATCCGCTTGTCGTGCCCGAGAATCACTCGCCACGTCAAATCCATATTTTACACCTGCAAGCAAGAAAAACCGCATATCATTAAATGGCGCTGATTTGTACCTGACATGGAACGGAATCTCGACAAAAACGGATTCTACTTTACGCAGTTCCTCATCGGTTCCCTTATTGTTATTATAGGTCAAATTCCTTTCGGCGAATGACAATGTCGGTAGTAATCGGAAATCAAAATATTGTCCCACCTTCAAATTGGTGACGATCCCCAAGTTGAAACCCGGGCCTGAAATACTCTTCGCCGTACTGATACTGTCATTTACAATGAATTCTTCCGAATAAAAAACCCGGAAATCCGACCAGTTATAACCAAGGGTAATACCGAAATAATAAGGTTTTTTCGAAAACTCCTTGTAGTTGTAACTCTCGCCACGCTTGATTTGAGCGTCAACATCAAGGGAGCAAAAGACGAAGATGAAGCCTAGTAATAATCCTAAGATTTGATTCCTGTGTAGATTGAACATATTCCTAATGTAAGCGGTACACATTCGTTAAAACGGTAACCTGTTTTTTCCATTACGTTTACAAAATCCTTGCCATCCGGAAAGGCCTGAACCGATTCATACAAATATTTGTAAGCTTTCGGGTCTTTGGAAGTTAATTTACCGACTGTCGGTAGTATGTTTTTAAAATAAAATTGAAAAATTTGCTTGAAAGGAAAAGTATGAGGTTGGGAAAACTCCAAAATCATAACTTGCCCTCCGGGTTTCAAAACACGATTCATATCCCGGAGTCCCTTCTCCAAATTTTCATAATTCCTTACTCCAAAAGCAACGGTCACCGCATCAAAGGTATTGTCTTCAAATGGTAGATTTAATGAATCTCCTTGTTGTAATTCGATAATTCCATCCAATTGCTTGGATTTGATTTTCTTTTTACCGATTTCAAGCATTTCAGCGGAAATGTCCACACCATGGATTTTTTCGATATCCGGCAACCTTTTGGAAGTCATAATCGCCAAGTCGGCGGTTCCGGTGGCGACATCCAAAACCAACTTTGGATTCCGCTCCTTCAACTTGTCGATACCTTTCCGACGCCACGATTGATCGATACCCAAGGACAACAATCGATTCAGGAAATCATAATACGGAGCGATGTTGTCGAACATGTTGGAAATCTGTTCCTTCTTGCTCCCTTCTTCAGTGTATGGTTTGATATGTTCAGCCATGATATTAATTTCTTACTAACTGAAATGCAAACATAAGAATAATTCCTTGTGTTCATTCAGAACTCAAGATGTTTTCATTTTTTTCAAAATAAAATGAAAATAAAGCGTGGAAACCTTGGAATGCATATCTTTACATCATGCCGAGACTCGTAATTATTTCCAATAGATTGCCCATTACCATCGACACCAAAGACGGGGAGTTGTTTTATCACCCTAGTGCGGGGGGACTTGCTACGGGCTTGAGTTCCTTGGATAAAGACTATGATCGGATATGGGTCGGATGGCCGGGCAAAATCATCGAGGAAGAATGGGAAAAACCTGCCATCGTACAATCTTTGAAAGGGGGAGGACTGGTTCCTGTATTTTTAAATAGGTTCGAATTCGAACAATATTACGAAGGGTTCAGTAATAAAGTCGTTTGGCCGCACTTCCATTATTTTACCCAATACACCACTTATAGGGAAGAATACTGGGACATGTACCAAGCGGTAAATGCTAAATTCGCCGAAGTGGTCAATGATTTAATTCAACCCGGTGACTTGGTTTGGGTACACGATTACCAACTCATGTTGCTTCCCAAAATGATTCGCGAAAAACATCCGGATGTTTCCTTGGGATTCTTCTTACACATCCCTTTCCCGAGTTATGAAGTATTCCGTATTCTTCCTTGGCGGAAAGAAATATTGGACGGACTCCTAGGAGCCGATCAAATCGGATTCCACACCTTTGGTTACATGCGGCACTTCTTAAGCGCCGTTTACCGGATAGTCGGACACGAGCATAGCTTCGGTAAGTTGACCCTCGGCAATCGAATGATCAATGTTGATGTTTTCCCTATGGGAATCGATTATGAAAAATATGCCCATCCTGAAAATCACATAAAAGAAAATGAACGAATCGATCCCGAACGATTTCGAAAAGGAGGTACGAGATTGATATTATCCATAGATCGCCTGGATTACACCAAAGGGATTCCCGAAAGGATAAAAGCATATGAGTTGTTTTTACAAAAACATCCGCAATATATCGGTAAAGTCTCCTTGGTGATGATCGTGGTTCCATCACGTTCCGGTGTAGACCAATATCAAGAACTGAAATCCGAAGTGGACACGCTAGTAGGAAGACTGGATGGAATTTATGGCACCTTCGATTGGAGCCCCATTTTATATTTTTTCCGTTCGTTTTCATTCGCGGATTTAACAGCGCTTTACCGAGCAGCGGACATCGCCCTCATCACACCACTCAGAGATGGTATGAATTTGGTAGCCAAAGAATTCATCGCTTCCAAAAACGAATCTCAACAAGGGGTTTTGATATTGAGTGAAATGGCCGGAGCATCCGACGAATTGACAGATGCCTTGACCGTCAATCCCCATGACGCCAATGATTTGGTAGATGCATTGGTCACCGCAATCGAAATGCCCTTGGAAGAACAAAGTCGTCGTTTGGTGAGCATGCAAGAAAAATTAAAAATTCATACCGTCAAAGATTGGGCGGAACGGTTCATCGTAGAACAAACTGAAATGGCAGAATTCAGAAATTATAACGCAAAAAGTTTAGCTGTCGGTTCGCCGGAAAGGGAACTGCTCTTATCCAAATATGAAGCTGCGGAAAAACGCCTGGTAATACTGGATTATGACGGCACATTGATGAATTTTCACAATGACCCGCAAGCTGTAGTTCCGGACGAGGAATTAATGAATTTGTTGGACGCCCTTAAATCAAAAAAAGGAAACAAACTCGTAGTCATTTCCGGAAGGGATAAAAACACATTAGAAGAGTGGTTGTCTCCTTTGGGAATCGACATGGCCGCCGAACATGGTGTTTGGATTAAACGCAACGACAAATGGAAAGCCAGCCCCAATTTATTCTCTTCTTGGAAAGATGATGTTCGTCCGGTATTACAACATTTGGTTGAACGGACACCCGGTTCTTTTATCGAAGAAAAAGATTACTCCCTAGCATGGCATTATCGTAAAATCGACAAAGGGCTAGGGGAGAAGCGCATTCGCGAATACAGGGATGTATTGTCATATTTGACCGCCAATTTGGATTTACAAGTCCTAGAAGGAAACAAAGTCGTAGAAATCAAAAACTCCGGGGTCAATAAGGGAAAGGCAACGATGAACTGGTTGAATCGAAAGGAATACGATTTCGTTTTGGCAATAGGTGACGACCATACCGATGAGGATATATTCAAGACCCTTCCGGATAATGCGTTTTCCATAAAAGTGGGACTGGATCAAACCGTTGCCCGATACAATTTGATGTCCGTTGAAGATGTCCGAAGTTTGTTGAAGGATTTGGTCTGAATGATTTGAGTTTACATTATGTTTTGTAACGCTAAGAATCGTGGCATAAATGACTGTTTATGGAAATAATAGACCTAAGCCAGGAGATTTATCCGGGCATGCCAGTATATAAAAAAATGCCGGAAGTGAAAATGACCGTTCATGTAACCCATGAGCAATGGGCCGGTATCCAAAATCCGACGACCTCCACACCGAGTGTCCATAAGTTGGAACTGGCCGAACACACCGGAACCCATGTCGATGCCATCAATCATATGGACATCCGATACAGGGAAGCGTCAATAGATAAAATGCCGCTTTCCATGTTTTATACCGAAGGGATTTGCTTGGATTTCAGGGATAAAAAATTGAAAGAACTAATATCTTCTATTGAAATAAAACAACGTTTGTCCGAAGCGGATTTGTCCATCAAAGAAGGAGACACGGTTTTGATTTGTACAGATCATTATGACAAATGTTTTAATACATCCGATTGGCCGAATGGTCCGGGATTAACAGCGGAAGCCGCCCGATGGTTGGGAGAACAAAACATAGCTGCTTTCGGTGTTGAAACCATGGCCCCGGGCGTGTCCGGCGTGTCCAATAGGGAAGTGCATGAGATTTGTGGTCAATTGAATTTTACCCATTATGAAAACATGATTAACTTGAATAAACTTTTAAATCGTGGACGCTTTCGGTTTATAGGATTGCCACTTAAAAT
>JAHDCE010000402.1 GCA_020630045.1 Saprospiraceae bacterium
ATAAAGTAAAAAGAACATAAGTCAAATCGCAAAGTTATTATTTGACTGTTACATATTCATTCACGAAAGTAATTGTACAGTCTAATGGACACTATTGAAGAAGTAAAAACAATCGAAGAAATTAAAACCATCAATGTCATGGCCCCGGAAAATGAAAAACTCTGGGGAATGTTCGCCCATTTGGGCGGATTCGCAGGCACTTTGTTCGCTTTCGCTCAAATTGTGGTGCCACTCGTGATTTGGTTGGTGCACAAAGACAAATCGACCTTCGTCGCCGAACATGCCAAGGAGTCGCTCAATTTTCAGCTGACCTTGTTGATCGTATATTTTATCGGAGGTATATTGTCTTTCATTTTAATCGGTATTCCTATCCTGATCGCCGCCTTTATCATATCGATCGTCTTCGGTGTCATAGGATCCGTCAAGGCTTACCAAGGAGAACAATTCAAATACCCCTTTATGACCATTCGATTTTTTAAGTAGTAAAATTATTCCCAAACCACCCTTAAACGGCTGTCCGAACCGGTTCCCCCTCGGTGAGGACAGTTGTTTTTATGGTATAGCCTACCAAACCAAATCGTAACTTGCGTTACGACCTCCCCCCTCTCCTTTCTGCAAAACACCTTTACCAATTAAGTCATTGATATCCCTCAATGCCGTATCCCTTGAACATTTTGATATCCTAGACCATTTTATAGTCGTTAACTTTCCCTCGAAACCATCTAATAATTTGTTGACGACCTTCACCTGCCTTACATTCATCGAAACACCTCTTTTGTCTTTCCAAAACGCATTTTTTTTCATTACGACCGCTAATATCTCTTCTGCCTCAACCAAAGCATTAAGCAAACATCTTAGAAACCAAACCATCCACTCCGTGATGTCCAAATCTCCTTTTTGAGTCTTCTCCAAAACTTGGTAATACCCTTTTCTTTCAGTTCTAATTCTTGCAGACATTGAATAAAATCTTTGCTTAATGCCATCACCTCTCCCTAAAACCAAATCGGTTATCGCCCTAGCTATCCGCCCGTTGCCATCTTCAAAAGGATGAATGGTAATGAACCAAAAATGAGATATAGCCGCCTTTATGACAGGATCCATCGTTATTTCAGCATTAAACCATTTGATAAATTGTTTCATTTCTGCCGGAACAATAGTAGCTTTAGGTGCAATGTAGTGAATCGTTTCCCTACCTATTACTCCCGAAACGACCTGCATACGTCCTTTAATATCCCTTCTCCATTCGCCTACTAAAATTCGTGAAATCCCGCTCCGCCCACCAGGAAATAAACTATTGTGCCAACCAAACAATCGTTCTTCATCCAAAGGTGATTCGTTATTGCCTATGGCGTCCAATAGCATTTCAACAACTCCATCAACATGCCGGTCAGAAGGGACTAACCCGGCGATATCCATCCCTAATCGTCTTGCCAGAGAAGAACGGACTTGTTCTCGGTTCAGGTTTTCACCTTCAATTTCACTTGTCTTTAATACATCTATCGTATTGGTTTCTAACGTTGCTTCATTACGCAAATCGAAGCCCAAGGCTTCCATCCTTCCCATTATTTTTCCTTGTGAGTGACGAACACTTCCCAATAGATTGAGAATGGATTCATCATCCCATCTGAATAAGGGCCAGTCTTTTCGTTCATAAATATATGTTGGCATTTTCAATGCAAGATTTACGTTAAAAAGATAGATTAAGTTATGCAAATCTATTTTTTCATGCAAATATTAAGGAAAAAAGACAATCTTTCCGTGAAGTTTTCATGGAAAGATTATTTAAATACATGATTTCCTTCAAAACCATTTCCCGGATAAAAATTAACTTTGCATATCAAATTTCAAACATGATAGGCAGCAAAGTATTATCGGATATCAATCCTACAACAACGGAAGAATGGAAACAATTGTCCAATCACTTCGATTCCCTCTCTTCCACATCGGAATTAAAGGGTTTGTTCTCGGGTGATAAAAATCGAGCCGGTAAATTCAGTCTGCTTTTCAGTGACGACTTTTTCTTGGATTACTCCAAAAACTTCGTAACAGAAGAAACCCTACAACTGTTAATCCAATTGGCGAAAGCCTGTGGTTTAGAAACTGCTATCAAAGCCATGTTCGCCGGAGAAAAAATAAATATTACGGAAGACCGGGCAGTCCTTCATACCGCCTTGAGAAATCGAAGTGACCGACAAGTAAAAGTAGCTGGTGAAAATGTCATGCCTTTCGTCAGGGAAGTATTGGAACAAGTCAAAGGTTTTTCCGAACAAGTAATTTCCGGTTCTTGGAAAGGGTACGGAGGAAACCCGATTACAGATGTGGTCAATATCGGCATCGGTGGTTCGGACTTGGGTCCGGTAATGGTGGCAGAAGCGCTCAAAGCCTACGCCACAAGATTGAACGTCCATTTCGTTTCGAATGTGGATGGTACGCATATAGCGGAAACACTTAAAAACCTCGATCCTTCGACTACTTTATTCATCATCGCTTCCAAGACGTTTACTACGCAAGAAACCATGACGAATGCCCATACCGCTAGAAAATGGTTTTTGGAAAATGGTGGTCAGACTTCTGACATCGCCAAGCATTTTGTAGCAGCGTCCACCAATCGCACAAAGGTGGCGGAATTCGGTATTGATCCTCAGAATATGTTCCCTTTCAAAGATTGGGTGGGTGGGCGATATTCTTTGACTTCGGCCATCGGTGTTTCTATTTGCTTAGCTATCGGTTACCAAAATTTCTCTCGCTTGCTGGATGGGTTCCATCAAATGGACGAACATTTCCGTACGACTCCCTTCCGGGAAAACATCCCCGTATTATTGGGATTACTAGGAATTTGGAATACCAATTTCCTAGGAGCGGACTCGGAAGCGATACTTCCGTATGATCAATATTTGCATCGGTTCGCAGCATATTTCCAACAAGGAAATATGGAAAGTAATGGAAAGTCCGTAGACCGGAACGGCCAACCTGTCACCTATAAAACGGGGCCCATCATTTGGGGAGAACCCGGCACCAATGGACAACATGCTTTCTATCAACTTATCCACCAAGGAACATTGATGATTCCTTGTGATTTTATCGCTCCTGCCAAATCGCACAATCCACTAGGTGACCATCATCCCAAACTCATTGCCAATTTCATTGCCCAAACCGAGGCTTTGATGATGGGTAAAAATCGGGAAACCGTGATTGCGGAATTAAAAGAACAAGGGAAATCCGCTGAAGAGATTGAACAGATTACTCCATTCAAAGTATTCAAAGGAAATTCTCCGACCAATACGATATTGGTGCGTCAAATCGACCCGGAAAACCTAGGACGACTCATCGCTATGTATGAACATAAAATCTTCGTCCAAGGAATCATCTGGAACATTTATTCATTCGATCAATGGGGGGTGGAGTTGGGCAAACAGTTAGCGGGTAAAATCCTACCCAAACTCATGGATGATAGTCCCGTAAAGGGGCATGATAGTTCGACGACACAGTTGATAGAACGGTTTAGGGAATGGAGGTGAGTTTATCGGGGTTCTACATCTCTGATCGACATCCGCCCATCTTTAAAATCGAATAAAAGATAGTGGGTCTGTATCCCATACCCTTCTTTCCAAGCGTCCGGCAATGGCTCTAGTTGTCCGTTGTAAGTCCCGATTTCCATAAAGATTTCATCCAAACCGTCGTCATCCATATCTTCTATTTTGAAATGGTCGGGTTGGCTGCCATCTACAGCAAACGAATAGCCACCATCCATTTCAAAAGGATAAAATAAGGTATCCGACATGGAGGAAAGTTTGAGAGACATTTTGTAAC
This sequence comes from Saprospiraceae bacterium, assembly GCA_020630045.1. Lineage (GTDB taxonomy): Bacteria > Bacteroidota > Bacteroidia > Chitinophagales > Saprospiraceae > JAHDCE01. The sequence continues at coordinate 3,811 of JAHDCE010000402.1, forward strand.
AACAATGGCCGCCGCCGGTATAATCAAAAAAGATCCTATCCACTGTACCATCTCCATCCAAATCCCGGTTTTGGGTGTAATTGATGCTTTCTTCCATAAATTTCGCCAACTCGGGATCACCGTCCCTCTTTTTGGTAAGATAGTTACAACTTGACATAATTATCAAAAACATAAAACCCAATATCCCGATACCTTTAATTACATATATTTTCTTCATTGATTAGTTATTTTTAAAATAAACATCCAAATTGATTTTATCGCCCACTTCCTCATTCCCCTTCCGGGGAATTTCGAATATTTGATTTTGAAATTGAACAATTAAAAATGACTTGGAAGCCGTAGTTTTTATTCCGATAATTTTCGCCTCTAATCGCAATTTTAATTCCTCTCCGAACACTTCGGGAGGAGTGCCTTGACGAATAATTTTTCCATGATTTAATTCAAATACGTAATCCGACAACTTCCTGATTTCTTGGACATCATGGCTGACCATAATAATTGTCAAATCATACCTTTCCCTTACTTCGAGGATATAATTCTGAAGTCTCTTCCTTATTTCAATATCAAGTGCGGAAAGTGGTTCGTCCAATAATACCAAATCGGGTTGTCGAACCAATGTTCTAGCCAGTGCGACTCGTTGTTGTTGTCCTCCGGATAATCTGGCGGGCTTTTTATCCTTCAAGCCCTCCAACTCAAAAACATTTAGCAGTTCAGGAA
>JAHDCE010000403.1 GCA_020630045.1 Saprospiraceae bacterium
GGACAAGCAATTTATTGGGGGACATCCTTAGCCGCTCCTAGGATTTCTGGTGCCTTAACTGCAATCAACAATTTCGGCATTGATGCAAAACAATTGATTTTCGAAACTAGCTCTAGCATCTCTATACAATATGGAAAATCAAATTTTCAAGAAGTGGTGCCTCCCACTCCGATAATAGTAGTGGGGGATTATAGTTTAATCTCAGATTTTAATGCAATAGTCGGGAAAGACAATAAGAAACTTGATATAATCAGTATCAAAAATAAGCTTTTGGAATTGTCCGAATCGAGTTGTATAAATTGTTTCTCTCCGAAAGCCATAGAAATTCAAGAGAAAGAAAATAATTCATCAATTACTTGGCAAGCAAAATTCGGAGCTGTTTCTTATGAATTCCAATTCAGAAAAAAAGGCACTGAAAAATGGACAACTACCACTACTGAAGATCATCAAATCATGTTATTTGATCTAGAGCCTGGTTTCGAGTATGAGTTCCGTATTAAAACCATCTGCCACTCAGGCAAAGAAAGCAGATATTCTAAAATTGAAACTTTTGTGCATTCCCACATTATTTCTTTGGAAGAAGACGGAACAAACCTGACAGTCCAGAATCGAATGATGGAAGAATCTTCAAGTAGTACTTTACATCCCAACCCCACTTCGGGAGTACTCTTCGTCTCCACAGAAAACGTAGGAAGTATTCATGTGGAAGTAGTTGATTTATTGGGTAGAAACGTGATGAGTAATCATCTGAAACAAGGAGATAAAAAGAGCTTGGATATTTCCCATTTGCAGGAGGGGCATTATATGATTTTGCTTCATTTTGAGGATGGAACTAGCGAAACGCATAAAATTTTCTTGCGATATTAGGATGAATAGCCACAGTATTTTAGATTGTGAGGGAAAACAATTTTCCCATGAGATTTTTATTTGTGCTATTATTATTTCTAACCCAATTTTCATTTGCACAAAATACAGGCACTATTGATTCCACATTATTGGACAAGGCAGCTTGGCACAAAACCCAGGCCGTTTATTATGTTTTTGCGGAAGAAGACATACCAAGCAGATACGACAGTATCATTTACCATTTTCAAAAGAAGTTGATATTGGACACCTTGGTCTATGGCGCCAATCACGAAGAGGTTGCCAAAACTTACTTTAACATGGGTGAATTCGGCTATATGGCCATTAATGATTTTTATCATGCCCAATCGTGTTTTTCAAAGGCGGCGACTATCCGAGAGCAAGCGGAATCTTTAGATTCTACCACGCTCAATAACTTATTCATCACATATGATTACCTGGCCATTTCTTTGAGGGAAATCGGGGACTATCCGAGCAGTTTGGCGACCATTGAAAAAGCGCTTTCCTTGCCTCAAGCAGATCATCATTCTATACTGATAGAAAAGGCGCTTACGCTATTCGAACAGTCTTCAAAAAATGCGAATCAATCCATTCGAATATTGCAGGAAGCGGAATTACACTACTCCAATATTCAGGATGAATATTTACAAGGGTTATGCCAAGGCAATCTTGCTTTGATATATGATTTGAATGGGGAAAAAGAGAAGGCGATTAATTATTATCAAAAATCTACCGGTATTTTAAAAGATTATTTAGATGATGATGAACTTGTTCCCAACTATATTAATATCGGAGCTGCATACAAGGAAACCGGCCAATATCAACAAGGGCGAAAATATTTAGATTCAGCGCTTGAAATTAACAAAAAAACACATGGTGCTAAACTGAACTCCGATAGGTCTTTTATTTATGACAATATCGGGGACATTTACAAATACCAAGGAGAATATGAAACTGCCATTGAGCATTACAACCTCGCCTTGAACAACCGATTCCCCAATTATAAGTTCGCCAATAAATACGACATGATTCCTTGGTCGGATACCATGACGATATTAGGGGCTAAAAAAGAAGCATTGGCACCAATCGTATCAAAGGCGGAATGTCTTTTTGCCATCGGAAAAGAAAGGAAAAACACGGATATCCAACGAACGGCCTTGTTTGCATTCGATTTTATGGATGGTGTCATATTCAGCTTACGCAATGATTTGCAAGGAGAGGGTATAAAGTTACATTGGATTCAAGAAACGCGGGATAGATATTGGAAAGCCGTTGATATGGCACTTAAGCTCGGCGATCATGAAACGGCTTTAAAATTCATTGAAAAAAGTAAAGCTGTTTTATTATTTGAAAACCTGTTGATGGCACAACGAAAAACTCGTGGTGAAGACGTGAACCCCTCATTGATTTCCGATCGTGACTTCAAGGCTGATGAGTTCCAAGATTACTTGAAACAACAAGAAAGTACTGCCATAGAATTTATTCTGGCCGAAGACAAATTGGTCGCACTTATTATTGATAAAAATGGGTTGAGACATCACAGATATTCAGACTTCCATCTTAAGTTACCGGCAATCAAACGGTTTATCCAACTGGTTTCTCGTCCAATTTCTTCTACTCAAGAACAACAAGAACTCGGTTTGTTGGGGCATAGTTTATATCTTGATTTAATAGCTCCATTGAAACTACAAGAAGACCAATCACTTTTGCTTATTCCTGATGGGATATTACAGTTCGTCCCCTTTGAAGCGTTGGTTACCGATTCCCCGGAAGGGGGATTTCAAAATTGGAATTATTTATTGATTAAACATCCGATATCTTATGCGTACTCCGCTTCAGTACAACTGGAACTAGCACAAGGAAAAAGAGAAGCTCCGACTAAAAATTGGCTGGGAATCGCTCCGAACACATTCCCGAAAGGGTTGCCTTCACTTGGAACGGAAGAAGCTGAAAACATATTGACATCCATGGGAGGGACTTTACAAAAATCCAAGCAGGCAAGCTTGGCTTCTTTTGTCAATGAAGCCCCGGATTACAAGTACATTCACTTGTCCACTCATGCTTCGGCAACCGACAAGTATAGAAACGAACCTTGGATTGCCTTCAACGACTCATTGTTGTACTTATCCGACTTTTACAAACTTCCACTCAAGGCGGATTTAGTTACGCTTTCCGCTTGCGAAACGGCAAAAGGAGACCTAGTAGAAGGCGAAGGCGTACTTAGTCTTGCTAGGGGATTCAGTTTTTCAGGAGTACCTCAAGTGGTGACTACACTCTGGGAAGTCAACGAAAAAAGTACTTCGTCCATTATGAAATCATTTTATAGTGAGATAAAAAATGGTGAGGCTCCCTCAAAAGCATTACGTGAAGCAAAATTGAAATATTTGAAAAGCGCCGAACTGAGTGCGGCTTCTCCATATTATTGGGGCTCACTTACCGCAATTGGTCACGATGTGCCTTCGACGGCCTCCCCTATTAATAAATGGTGGATCATAGGAGGTATTGCGCTCATTGGATTATCGGGTTTGTTCTTATTGAGCAAACGAAAAAAAGGCTAAGGAGCATTACCTAACAGTTGTCATATTTTTGGCTCCGGCCAATTTTACCATTTTTTGGATAGACGATAATATGAGTTCTTTTTTTGTCCAAGTCAAGTTGTGTCCTTGACCTTCTGCCCAGACCAAATCCACATAAGCGGCATTCACTAATTTTTCTTTGGCATAAGTCGCATTGGAGGGCCAAATCAAATTATCGGAAGTACCTTGTAAAATAATAACCGCGGCTTTGATGTTATCCCACAATTCGGCCATTTTTTCTAATTCCTTTTCATGGCTAAGTTTTTCTTCATTGGCAATACGGAGTGTAGTTGGTATCAGATGTTTTAACGGCCATTTACTCGTCGGATGGGTAATGGAATAAATGGTTTCCTCCCCGGGAGCCAAAGATGCGGATTGAAAAATCACACCATCTACCAAATCCGGATAATCCATGGCGAGCCGGGCTGCAAGCGTACCTCCATAAGAGGATCCATGCAATATGATGATATCATGCAATTTTCTCTTTGACTTTAAAATTTTAGCGACAAGCGCCGCTTGCTTTTTAATGGAAGTTTCGGCTTTACCGAATCCGGAATACCCATAACCCGGACGATCAGGCGCCAGCATTTTCACCGTAGCAAGAAGGGTACTGTCCCTGAGGTAAGATTTCCAAAAGGAAGAAGAACTCGGAGCCCCATGCAAAAACATCAAGAGTGGTTTTTTGTCGTCTCCGATTTCGACATATCGCATATGTCGGTTCAGTGTATCATAATGATGGACAGTCGCAGTATAGCCTTGTACATTTTTTGCCAATTTCCGAACCATCGTCCGGTCAGAATACCTGAGTTCCAAAAATTGGTAGGCGAATAGGATAAACCCCAAGGTAAACACTAATACATAGAACCGTTTCTTACGGAACAATTTTGGAATATTCATCTTCAACAAATTCATGGAAAAATGTAGGGGAGTCGCGACATGAGTCATTTATACTCGAAATTAGGTGGAGTGGAAGAAATTTGACAAAGTCATTTTTTTCTTTGACGATTTGAAAAGTGCAAGCATAGCTGTAGCTATGCTGAGCATTTTCAAAGAAGTGAAAGAGAAAAAGGGCGAGTCAAAAAA
>JAHDCE010000404.1 GCA_020630045.1 Saprospiraceae bacterium
CGAATCGTTATTTTAGGAATCAACGAGGCGTTCACCGAAAAGCATAGCCGTAGCTACGTTTAAGGGGAATAACGAAGTGGATTTCAAAAATAACGGTTTGGCATACTCAATTTTTCGTGATAACATCTAATGAATAAGGGAAAAATTTTAAATAAATGTTACCCAAAATCACCCTTTTAAGTCTGAAAAATACGATTTTTTTACTCAAGTTGCAATTTTTTGCGTACAAATAATATCTTTTTAGCGTATTTTGATTTACATATTATAAAATAATCTAAAAAACGGGTACGGTTTTTGAAAATCTAACATGTATAAAACGACACTAGACAAGACATACAAATACTATTAGATGATGAAAGCTACTACTCGTTTACTATTACTACTCTTTTTGCCGATACTCGTTTGGAGCTGTCGAGACGATGATGGAAATGATTTCCAAGATGTGAATATCGGTGATTTATCCAATTTGACCGGAGCGGACGGAGAACTAGGGAGAGCCATTTATACCATAGGTGATCCGGATATGTTCATGATTCCGGAAAGTTATGATTTGGAAAATATCCCACAAGATCCCAATAACCCATTGAATGCCGAAAAGGTAGCTTTGGGTAAAAAGCTATTTTACGAAACCGGACTAGGAGTAGATCCGGCAAATCCCGACGGGATGGAAAAATACTCTTGTGCAAGTTGCCACGTTCCGGGTTCTGCATTTCAAGCAGGAATTCGCCAAGGAATCGGAGAAGGTGGAATCGGATTCGGTGTTGAAGGCGAAGGCCGTACACCCAATCCCGGATACTTGGTCGAAGATTTAGATATCCAACCTATTCGGACTCCATCGGCAATGAACGGCGCTTTTAACCGTACCACTTTGTGGAATGGTCAGTTTGGTGCGGTCGGCCCGAATGTCGGAACAGAAAGTTCGTGGGCTGAAGGGACACCGATAGAAAACAACCATTTGGGTTTCCATGGTTTGGAAACCCAGGCCATCGCAGGATTCAGCGTACATAGAATGGGTGTGAATGAAGATTTGATCATGGACACCTATTACCAAGAATTATTCAAAATGGCTTTTCCGGAATATCCGGAATCAGAGCGATATTCTAAAATAACAATCGGATTGGCGATAGCCGCTTATGAGCGTACGCTCTTGACCAGTCAAGCACCGTTTCAACAATGGCTGAAGGGCGACCTGAATGCTATGACCGATCGTCAAAAGGTAGGCGGGGCTTTATTCTTTGGAAAGGCCGGTTGCGTATCTTGCCACAACAGCCCGGTACTAGGAGCGGAGGAGTTCCACGCCATCGGAATGCCTGACTTGGAAGGTGCCGATATTCTACCTGTTCCGGACACGGATATGGATAAAGTATTTCGCGGTCGGGGTGGTTTTACGGGCAACTCTGATGATGACTACAAGTTCAAAACACCACAATTGTATTCCTTGAAAAGCATGAAGTTCTTAGGACACGGAGCTTCGTATTCTACCATCAGGGAAGTGATTGAATATAAAGTAGCCGGTGTTCCTGCCAACTCAAGGGTTCCTTTGACAAAAATCGCCGATGGCTTCAAACCATTGGAATTGGACGAAGACCAAATCAGGAGTTTGACCGATTTTGTTGAAAATGCTTTGAACGATACCAATTTGGAACGCTTTGTTCCTTCGTCAACGGCATCTGGCAATTGCTTCCCGAACAATGACACCGTATCCCAATTGGATTTGGGATGTGACTGATTGATAATCAATAATATCACGCTTTTTTATTAATTTTGGATTTCAATTATTGAACGTGGTTCTCCTCCAAAACCACCACGAAGCAGGTGTACTATGAGATTTTATTCCATAATCGGGGTTTTGATGATGGTTTGGGTCGCCTCTCCGGAAGGTTGCGGCGACGAAGCAGTTACACAAGAGGCCGTCCAAAATATGAAGGTGGACGAAGAGCTACGTGACCATTTGGTTTCCCTAGGAGGAAAACAAGGATTGGAAACCTATGTTTTGCCCAATAGTTATGACTTTAAGAACATTCCACAAGATCCTAAAAACCCTTTGAATTCATTCAAAGTATTACTGGGTAAACAGCTTTTTTGTGAACCGGCTTTGTCCATCAAAACCAAATTCACATCTGAAGCGAAAACCGTTTCTTGTGCGACTTGCCATGTGCCGAGCGCCTGTTTTACTCCGGGTATCAAACAAGGCATAGGAGAAGGAGGACAAGGATTCGGAACCTATGGAGAGGCCAGGGTCGTTTCGCCCGGTTTTATCGTTGATAGTTTGGACGTACAGACCGTCACTTCCCCTTCTATTATGAACTCCGCTTTCAATCGGACGTCACTCTGGGATGGAGCATTGGGAGCGAACGGGCCAAATAAAGGAACCGAAGATAAATGGGATCCGGCTCGGGCTGTCGCCCACAATAATTTAGGTTTCGACGGCGTCGAAACCCAAGCCATAGTAGGCATGAAAAACCACCGAATGGATATCGATCCTGAATTTGTCAAAAACAACTATTACAAAGAGTGGTTTGATTTGGCATTTCCCGAGAAAAAAGAAGAAGAAAGATATACCTTAGAAACAGCGGCACTGGCTATCGCCGCATTTGAACGGACGGTTATCGCGAATAAGGCTCCTTTTCAAAAATGGTTGAAAGGTGACGCTAACGCCATGACAGAAAACCAAAAATTGGGCGCTTTATTGTTTTTTGGCAAAGCCAAATGTAATAATTGCCATGATGGTCCCGCTCTTAATTCCGAAGACTTCCATGCTTTGGGAATGGATGATTTCGATCCTGAAGAGCTGCCGATACCGAAAATCGAAGACTGGGAGAACAAGCGGAAAGGCCGAGCCAATTTGACAAAAGATTCATTGGACTTGTTCAAGTTCAAAACACCACAATTGTATGGACTGAAGCGTGCCGGTTTTTACGGACACGGCGGTTCATTCGAATCGGTGGAAGAAATTATCCGCTATAAAAACTTGGCGGTTTCTGAGAACGACAGCGTTGCAGCTAAACATTTGTCTCCCTTGTTCGTCCCACTAGGACTAACGGAAGATGAAATCGGCCAATTGACCGATTTCGTTGAAAATGCGCTAGATGATTCTGACATGTCAAGGTATACACCTGACAAAGTGGCCTCGGACTTTTGCTTCCCAAATAACGATGCCCATTCCCGGGCGGATTTGGGATGTGAATAAAGATTACAATCTCCTGCCAATTCGTTCCACCATTTTGGGTTTCCATGTATGGAAATCCCCTGCTATAATGTGTTTTCTGGCTTCACCCATCAACCACAAATAAAAAGATAAATTTTGCAAGGAGGCCAATTGCGGACCTAGGAGCTCCTTGGTACGAAACAAGTGGTGGAGATAAGCCTTGCTATGTCTTTGGCTGGTCTTACAACCATGCTCGTCAATCGCCGAAAAGTCCGAGCGCCATCTCGCGTTTTTGATGTTGATGGCTCCGTCGGCGGTATAAATCAGCCCGTGTCTGGCATTCCTGGTAGGAAGTACGCAGTCCATCATATCTACACCCAAAGCCACTGATTCCAATAAGTTGACCGGCGTACCGACCCCCATGAGGTAACGAGGTTTTTCTTTGGGTAGAATATCACATACGATACCGGTCATTTCATACATTTCGGGGGCGGGTTCTCCTACTGATAAACCACCGATGGCATTGGCCGCCCTTCCGAAATCGGAAATGACTTTGGCCGATTCCTGCCTCAAATCCTTGTAAGTACTTCCTTGTACGATAGGTACTAAGGTTTGTTCATAACCATACAAGGACTCCTGGGCATCGAAATGATCGCAACACCGTTTGAGCCATCTATGGGTCATGCCCATTGATTTTTTTGCATAATTGTATTCGCAGGGGTAGGGGGTACATTCGTCAAATGCCATGATGATGTCACCACCGATGGAGCGTTGTATATCAATGGCTTTCTCCGGTGAGAAAAAATGTTTAGAGCCATCGATATGAGAACGGAATGTCACTCCTTCTTCCTTTATTTTTCTCATTTTGGCCAAGGAGTAAACTTGGTATCCTCCGCTGTCCGTCAAAATCGGTTTTTTCCAATCATTGAATTGGTGAAGACCTCCACAAGCCTCGAAAATTTCCGTACCAGGTCTTAAATAAAGGTGATAGGTGTTTCCTAGGATAATTTGAGCACGAATATCGTTTTCAAGTTCGTGTTGGTGTATGCCTTTAACCGTAGCGGCTGTACCAACCGGCATAAATATCGGAGTTTCAATCGTCCCGTGATCTGTTTCTATCAATCCCGCTCTAGCGGAAGAGCCGGTGTCGGATTGTTGGATGGTGAATTTCATATCAGCAAAGGTAGTGAAGGTATATTTGAAATAAAGTGAATAATGATTTTTTACCCGGCTATTTCCAATAAATGCCTACCGGTATTCTGAAACCAACAAGAAAAAGAACCCTATCGGGGTTCAATGTTTATAGCCATTATTGCAATGATATTTCTACATTTTCAGGCTATAAACATTCGCCTCCTAACGGAGACGTTTGAA
>JAHDCE010000405.1 GCA_020630045.1 Saprospiraceae bacterium
TAGGAACAGGGGTCGTGATAAAACCTGCCGTTAATATCAAATATCCTTGGAAGTTGGAAATCGGAAATCATTCTTGGATTGGTGAAAACGTTTGGATCGACAACTTGGAGCCAGTAAAAATAGGTAAGAATGTTTGCCTGTCCCAAGGTGTTTTACTCCTTACCGGAAGCCACCGATTCGACAAGGTTTTATTTGATTATATCGCAGATCCCATCGTATTAGAAGATGGAGTATGGATCGGTGCCAAAGCGGTCGTCGGAGGCGGGGTTACATGTAAGAGCCATGCCATATTGGGCATTAATTCCGTTGCAGAAAAAGATATGAGACCCTATTCCATTTACAAAGGCAATCCGGCTGTTTTGGTCATGGAACGGGAAGTGACCGTTTAGTTTCAAAAAGCGGCGTTGCCACAAATTATTCGAAATGGTGAACAATACTAGAGTTAATCATAAATTGATCAAACAAGCTTTGCTGATCCGACGGGTCGAACAACGCTTCTTGGATTTGTTCTCCAAAGGCTTGCTCAATGGTACCGTGCATACTTGCGTCGGACAAGAATTTTCCGCATTAGCCTTCGCCGGGCAATTGAAGAAAAAAGATTTCGTCTTTTCCAATCATCGTTGTCATGGACATTATATCGCTTTTACCAATGATTATCGAGGCCTTTTGGCTGAACTGATGGGGAAAGCTTCGGGTACTTGTGCCGGTATCGGCAGCAGCCAGCATTTGTGCCGCGACAATTTTTATTCCAACGGAATTCAAGGAGGAATCGTACCGGTGGCCGCCGGCTACGCCTTGGCGAACAAACTCAAAAAAAATGGTGCCATCGGTGTGGTATATATTGGAGATGGAACCTTGGGGGAAGGAGCCATTTACGAAACCATGAATATCATTTCCAAATGGGAAATCCCATTGTTGATCGTCTGTGAAAACAACTTTTATGCACAATCGACTCCGCAAGACGTCAACTTGGCCGGAGATATTCAAGCACGGGCGGAAGCGTTCGGTATCCGAACTTGGAAGGGAGATACATGGAATCCTGATAATTTGATGAATCAGGCTCAAGAGTCCATTAATTATGTACGAGAGACGGGCAAGCCCGCTTTTCATTTGGTTGAAACCTATAGACTCAACGCCCACTCCAAAGGAGATGACGATCGCGAACCTGAAGAGGTGGACGACTATCGCCAAAAGGATTACTTGATTCGTTTCGAACAAGAAGATCAACAATACTACAAGCAGTATTTCGATAAAATCGAAAACGAAATCAACCGAATCGTCCAAGAACTCATGGAAGAGCATGAGTTGGCTTTGGATAAATATTACTTACCCGAAAAAGAAACCCATTCCATCATACAATGGACACCTGTCGAAAATACCAAAAAACGTCAGGTGGAATTATTGAATCGCTTCTTCAAATCCGTAATGGCAGAAGACGAAAGGACTGTGTTCATTGGCGAAGATATTTTGTCGCCATACGGCGGCGCTTTCAAAGTAGCGAGAGACTTGTCCTTTAATCATCCGGAAAGAGTATTGTCCACGCCAATCAGTGAAGCGGCGATAGTAGGTATCTCAAATGGACTCGCCCTAAATGGCATGAAGCCTTTTGCAGAAATCATGTTCGGCGATTTCATCCTGTTGGCGATGGATCAAATTGTCAACCATGCTGCCAAGTTCCATCACATGTTCAATTTGCAGGTCAATTGCCCATTGGTCGTGCGTACTCCTATGGGAGGGCGTCGTGGTTATGGCCCCACTCACTCCCAAACATTGGACAAATTTCTCCTAGGAATAGACAACACGAAATTGATCGCCCTCAACACATTGATTGATCCTGGCAAAATCTATAATGCCATCATGAAAGAAGACCATCCGGTCATAGTGATTGAAAACAAAAAGGACTATGGAAAACGAGTGGGAGCGTTCAAAAAAGAAAATTTCATAGCAGAAGAGTCGGACGGCAAATATCCGACAGTAAGGGTTCGCCCTGCCGTATCTTCTCCTGAAATAACCATCGTTGTATACGGAGGCATGCTAGAAATCGGATTGGAGGTCATGGATAAGGTTTTTATGGAGTTGGACTTTAAACCTGAATTGATTTGTCCGACATCTATCCATCCCTTAGATCTCACTCCAATCTTGGATTCCGTCCGACAAACCGGATTGCTGTTCGTATTGGAAGAAGGTAGCGTTGCCGGTTCGATAGGAAGCGAAATTATAGCTTCTGTAGTTGAGAACATCGATGTTCCCGTAAGGGCGAAAAGAATCGGAGCATTACCGGTTCCTATTCCTTCTGCTAAATCCTTGGAAGACCAGGTGCTTCCTAGTGCCGATTTTGTACTTCAAACCATTGAGAAAACATTGGAACGATGAGTGTAATCCAATCCATAATAGCACCGATGGAATCGGTGAATGACCAAACACTGGTCGTTGTGGCCGTCCCGTTTAAAAACAATGATTTGGTCAAAGCGGGAGATTCTGTTATCGAACTGGAAACGTCTAAGGCGACTTTCACCATCGAAGCGGAACATGATGGATATGTCAAATACTTATGTGAATTGGATGATGAGGTTCAAGTCAATCATGTTATCGTTGAAATATATGACAGCCCCCTTTCGGGGAATGAGCAACCCAGCCCTTCTGAAAACGGTGTCCAAGCAACAAACGGAACAACGCCATCTTTACAAGTACAATACGAAACACCGCCCGCTTCAAAAGAAACGGCTCCTCAAATGGAAAATACATTGTTTTCTAATGCCGCTAGAAAATTGATGCAGCAAAATAATTTGTCCGAAGCCGATTTTGTAGGACGCGATTTGATAACTGCAAGAGATGTGATGATGGTGGTGAATCCCGCAGCTGTCAAGGAGAGGGAAATGGTAGTCAAGGCTCCGCCTCCAAAATCTAAGGCTCCAAAAATAGAAGCTGCTCCAAAGGAACAAGAAAATGTAATATTTCAAAAGTTATCCGCGGATAAAAGAAGGGAAATCCAATACTTGGAATCCGTTCAAACCGCCGGATTGAATAGCATGGTCAATACTTTTGTAGATTGTAAAGGAATTTTCAAATTCATCAATCCCAAAATGACCGTCATCAAAAACTCATTGTTGCCGATCATCGCTTTAGAGGTGTCAAGGCTATTAAAAAAACATGAAGTATTCAATGCTTACTTTGAAAATGGACATATCGGATTTTATCAACATGTAGATGTGGGTATTGCGATGGATATCGGCAACGGATTAAAAGTAGTGCGTTTGCAAGATACTGATCGGATGACGTTGCCTGATATCGAACAATCGTTGATTGACCTCTCCGAAAAGTACATGGACAATTCACTTAAAATCGGTGATTTGACGCCCATTACTTTTACCATTACGGATTTAGCGGCCGAAGGGGTAGCGTTTTTCTCTCCACTGATTAATATGAATAACTCTGCGATTTTAGGCGTATCGCAAATAGATGCTGAATTACAAAGGATGGTACTTACCTTAACCTTCGACCACAGGATAACAGAAGGTAAAACCGCAGCGGTTTTCTTGAGGGAATTAAAGGAAAGGATCGAAGCTTATCGCAACGAAGGAGATGCTTCTGTACTGGCTCAAGGTATCAAATGCCGTTCTTGCTTCAAGTCGCTTGAAGAGGATATGAGCGGAATAGGATTCGTAAAATCATTGGCAAAAGACGGAACCGAAGGATACTTGTGCCAAAATTGTATCAAAGGGTTCTAATACCGGATATCATGGAACAGTCTATTAAAGAAATCGTCGCACCGTTCTTAAAAAAAGAACCCACTGAAATCCACAAAGGAACTTCAGTGGACAACAAGGCGGTCCAAAGTTCGATTTTAATTCATCGGATGTATGCGGAATTGTCCGCCAATGGATTTACCGTTGACGACTACTCTACTATCAGAACCTTTGGCGATTTAATGTCGAAATTAGGGCAAGCCGTAACCGACGATGTCGCCGGGTCAAATGGTGCTGTTGACTCATCACGCAACCTGAAGCCAGGTATCGGGGTGGATATCGTTCACCTCGAACAACTTCCGGATACTTTCGATTATTGGGAAGAACCGTTTTATACAGAAAACTTCGCCAAAAGCGAAATCGCTCATTGCCTGACCAAAAAACATCCCAAGCAAAGTTTTGCCGGATTGTTTGCAGCAAAAGAGGCGGCTATAAAGGTGAATACCCGACTAAAACATATGAAGTTCAATTCAATTGTTATTGTCATTGACGAATCAGGCAAGCCCTCGACGCAAGACATAAACCTTTCCATTTCTCATACGGAAAAAACGGCAGTAGCGGTGGCAATTAGTGAATCGGCCTTGACTTCAATTTCAGAAGACCCAAAAGAGGAGCCTGTTGAATTGCAAGGAATGGGAGAAGTAAAACCTGCCAGAAAAAGTAAGCTCGCCTGGCTAGCCTTGCTGGTAGCGTTATTTACTTTTTTTGTGGTTTTGGTCTATATAATTTTAGATCTGTTTATCCTTCAATAGGAACCTGTTCTTGA
>JAHDCE010000406.1 GCA_020630045.1 Saprospiraceae bacterium
CCACACACCCATTCCCCAAAAAACATCATCAAAATACAAATACTATTTTGATGATTCGACTATTCTTTGCGATAGCCATGTGTTTCCTCTCCCAATTTTGCTTATCGCAAAATAAAATACAAGGAGCATTCCACTCGCCGACCCAATCATACATTACAAAAGATTCCACCTATTGGATCGACTTTTTCGACAAAGGAACAGCCCGTATATATAAGGACGGATATGTAGGGCTAATAGATAGTACGGGCAACATCCTCCTAGAGCCGCGTTTCGATATGATATTGGATTTTCAAGATAATGGATTGGCGATGATTGGCTCTAAAAATGAATTCGGATTTGTCAATAAACAGGGCCATATTATCAAGGAACCATTCACAAGTCAAATCGGTCCGTTTGTGGATGGTTACGCTGTATTCGAACAAAGGAGCAACGGAAAATCAAGTATTCTTAAATCGGATGGTACTGTACTTTTTCCGGAAGGACTACATTATATTTCCGACTTCAAAGACGGTCGATTCATATTCGCTGACGAAGAAGGTATGGGATGGCTACTTCCCGACGGTCGTAAGTTCAATATTATATCAGGTAGTTTCAATCGAACCAAGGGTCCAGGAGCATTAGCATTTACCATGTCTTCAGGCCCTTATATTTGTAGTGAATTCAATGACAATGCACCTCTATTTCAATTTTCGGAAGGATTGACACCCGTTCCCAAAAAAATAAAGGAGAAGGTTTATTTCGGCGTTATCAACACAGCAGGAAAAGAAATTATCCCATTTATATACGATTGGATAGAGCCTTTTAAAGGCGGTATGAGCGTCGTTCGAAAAAAGAAAAAAATCGGTGTCATTGACCGAAAGGGAAAAACAGTCATCCCATTTTCTTATTCCAATATTATTAATACCGAAAATGGACTTTTCATTGTTGAGAAAAAAGGCAAAAAAGGAATAATCGACAAACAAGAAAACCCCATCATTCCATTTGATTATGATTCTATCATCCCCCTTCCGGGGAATCGTTATATCGTTTCTAAAAATGAAAAGTTCGGAGTTATAAACGAAGAAAACAAAGTCATATTAAAATACAAGCATCTTTATCTATCCTATTTGACCAATGATATATTATTGACCACAAACGGAACGAATTGGGGAGCTATCAGCCTAAATGGTAAAACCGTTTTAAAAAACAAATACGACGCTATCACCGTCGTTAATGATTCAACCCTACTCGCTTCTTGGAATACGGGAAGCATACCACTCAACACCGGATTACCCAGATACATATACTTGGGCGAATATGCTTATTTCAATACAAAAGGTAAGCCCATCAGTAAAAACTTCTCCTTTAGTAGGAGGGTTGAAATGATTTCGGATTGGTATGTAGAAGGTAGTTCGGTTAGACAAACTCCTCAATTTTTCCTTCCGATTGTCCCTAGTATGGGTGAGTTACCGCCCCCTGACAAAGATGCTCCTTATCATATCAAAATGGATTTAAAAGGCGGATATTCCATCATCGGAATCAAAAATGAAAAAGAAGTATCCGAACTCAGCCTCATCCAATATCGGCACCACAATCCGGATCCCCAATTCAAGAAAGGTTTAATGAGTCCTTCCGGAAAAATTATTCTCCCAATGGAATACGACGACATCCGCGACACCGGCAATAATTTATTTTCCGTAAGGAAAGGGGACAAATGGGGAATCGTGCGGATAGACGGTAAAATTCTAGTTCCCGTAGAGTACAACCATGCGGCAGTATGGAGAAGCGTCCTTTATGCTTTCCGGTCAAACCCGGAATATAATGAAGCGGGAGAAATGACCGCTTACAATTGGAAGCATACCGTCTGGGACATGAAAGGAAACATACTCATCCCTCCCACCAGAAATCATATTGAAGAAAACCATGTCGGCGCGCTACGTATGCGAATTGATGGAAAGCACGTTGCTATAACTAAACAAGGAGATCGAATTTTATTGAAAACGGGGAAGTAATAGATGTTATCGCGAAAAATTGAGTATAGCCAAACCGTTATTTTGAAAATCCACTTCGTTATTCCCCTTAAACGTAGCTACGGCTATGCTTTGCGGAGAATGCCTCGTTGATTCACAAAATAACGATTCGTCTTTCATACAAAAAATTTCGTGATAACATCTAATGGATTATTTTCTATTTTTGATGTATCTCATCAAAAATCTGACATGAAAAAAATCCTTTTATTTTTCATCGGAATTTTCCAATTCATCCTCCTAGGTTGCAACACCGGTTACCAAAAAGAAGATGGAGAATGGAAATACATCACTTGGAACGGAGGAAGCGGTACCCAAAAAAGAAATATTGAAGGCGTAGATAATAAAACTTTCAAAGTCCTAAAAAAAACGGATTACGCCAAGGACAAAAACCAAGTGTATTATCACGGTTTCGTTATCAAGGACGCCGACCCGAAAACGTTTAAATTCATTTCGGGCACTTCCTATAACAAAGACAAAAACCAAGTATTCTTGGATCAATATCCATTGGTCGGATCAGATACAAAAACCTTTGAGGTATTGGAGTTCCCTTACTCCAAAGATGCCAATACCGTTTATTGCGGTACACTACCGATGCAAGTTGAAAATGTCAATTCTTTCCGAGTCATCAAAAAGAGCTTGGGTCGTGTAACCGGCGGTGTGGGATATCTAATACAACAACATCCTGAGATGGAATATTTGGATTCTATCCTAGGAGACCGACAGGCCGTTTTTTCCATAGGAGCCCTTGCCGAAGCGGAAGGACAATTTTTTAAAGACTACCTAGAGGTGGAACGACCCGATAGTTTAAAATAAGAATCATGTTTTTCAAAAAGAAAAAAAAGGAACCGATCAAAAGTCGGTTCAATGGCCCGGGACATTTGCAAAACCATACTTCTGAATTCACCACTTCCGAAGAACATTCCCTTTTCAGAAAATTCATTCCTAGGATTGAGTGGCGAGGCAAACTCAAATATCAAAACGAAGAATATTTTCGGATTTATTACTTCGGTAACCCATCTACCAAAGAACATTTCATATTTGATAAAAACGGCCTTCCTACACTCATTATCGCAGAAACAGACAACGGTAGCCGTATCGTAGTGTACGATAAAAGGATTCATGGATTTGAAGGAGGAATATTAGAAACCTATGATTCGGAACAAAGTCCGGATGATTTAGATAATCGAATCCAAGAACTCCAATTGTTCGGACAAGAAAAACACAAGGTATTAATACAAGCCTATTACAACCATGACCAGGAATTGTTCGAAGAAGAATACCAAGAAAACATCGAAGCCGGCCAATTAATATTGGAATCGTCTAAACGCATCGACCTAGAGGAAGCATTTGACAATTCATTCGATTTCTTTAGTATCATCTTAGTAGCTGAAAACGGCGCTCATTTTGAAATCATCGCGGACGAGTTGGCTTGATTTATTCTAATACCAAAACCTTGGCCTTTCCATGCGGATATCCGGTAGCCAAATCTTCTAAACCTATTGTGGCATTGAATTTCCCCTTCGCTAACGGCATCAAGCCTTTAGCGCTTACTTCTATTCTCCCCTTCCGGGGAATATGATATTGATTTTCGATTTTCAATTTGATATAATGAAATTCATCGTTATCATTTTCCAGTCTCAAGAGGAAGCGTAATTCCTCTTTGGGAATAATTTGAACATCTGTTTCATAGTCATTCCTTATTACAATATTAAACGTAACGGAATCTCCTGCCGCCACTTTTTGCTCTTCTTCTAAAATCGAAGGATATACATGAAAATAGGGTTGATAATTATCAATAAAATAACCATGTACGAATTCATCAGGAGCCTTTACCACACCTATGGTCGGCCACATGGTTTTGTGAAAGCCGATCATTGCGACCGAGTCACCGACAAAGCTTTCTTCATATTTCCAAAGGTCGAATTGTGATGCTCGATGGTGCCAACTCCGACCACCTGCCACGGGATAAATATTACCATAAAATGCCAGTACGGATGCCTTTCCATATCCATCTTTGTACACCACTTTACGGTTGCCGATATTTTCCTTGTAATGATATGTCCATTCTTCCCGGTCATAAAACCGATCGCTTCTTTTTCTCAACCATTCGGGTTGTGTTGCTACTGAATACCTTACGAAGAGGAGTAAAGGGATTGAAATCAAAAAAACAAATTTCGCATAATTCCGAACCCTATGATTTTCCGGAACCATAAGATACTCGTATATCAATATAATTGTCGGCACAAGACACATAACCGTCCACTGAGATTGAACGTGTCCTCGCAAAGACATGAAACCAAAAAATAAGAAAACGGACAGGGATAAAAACAACAACGTAAACCGCCAATTGTCTTTTTTCCTATTAAAATAAGCTCCTAGGATGAGCGGCCACATCAAAGGATGATATGAAATAAATAAGCCTGAGATATATTCCCAAATATAAAGCCAATCAAAAGTTGTATTCCGTCCGACCAAATGGTATCTGAATGAAGGAAAATCATT
>JAHDCE010000407.1 GCA_020630045.1 Saprospiraceae bacterium
TCGCCGAAAAATTCACCATTGTTTATATGTTCAAACACAAAGGAGAAAGGTCGGCCATTAAAAACGGATTCTATCGCATCGGACTGAATCCACAAAAAACGGACGGATATATCAAAGCCGAAGAAGTCGTAGAATGGAATCACCGACTATGCGTCAACTTTACCGAATTGGTAGGTCGTTCACCGGCATTGGTATATGATGACTTGAGCGACGCCAAAGGTGAAGATTGGGATCGCAATAAAATCCCCAACTCAAGAGCCATCGCCCAGGAACCCACCGATAGACCCGGTGAAAAATTCGACATGATTTTTCCCGTTTTGGAAAAAAAGAACATCTGCAATAAAGGAAGCTACCAAGAATGCCAAGACGCCTTCAAAATCGGTTTCCTTTCCGGTTCGGAAGACGAAGCGGTTCGTAAGAAAACCCTGACCCGAGCCGGAAAAACCCAGCTCGAACTCATGTTTCTCATTGATGCCACCGGCAGCATGGCCCAAGAGATTAAAGGCGCCAAACAAATCGTCGAACAAATCACTGAAGAATTCAGCGATGGGGAAACCCGTATCGGTATCACCCTCTATAAAGACCTGGAAGATGACTTCATCACCAAACAAGTCCTGCCCTTGACCTCGGATTATCGAAAGGTGACTTCCACGCTATCCAAAATTAGGGTCAGTGGTGGAGCCGACCAGCCCGAAGCCATGTTCCAAGGCGTAAAGTACAGCATCAATAATACCAACTGGAACAAATCCGAAAAAGATGCCACCCTTCGTGTGGTCTTGATTATCGGTGATGCCAGCGGACACCAATACACCGGTCGCCACGAAGCCGACAAAGACGATCTCATCACCTTGGCCTCCGACAAAAGAGTCAGGTTCATTGCCATGAAGGTGAAGACGGGAACTCCCGATGATAAAAAACACCGGTCGCAATTGACGGATTTGACACAAGGTCTGAAAGACGGTGACAAAGGACTGTATCAAGAGACAGAAGCCTACACCGGAAAACTAGGCGACGAATACCTTCGCAAATTGTCCGGCTCTATCCGGGCCGAAGTGGAACGCATGAAGGAGTTGGAAAGCCTTCGTGATGGTTCTACTCGCCTAGAAGATGTCACGCCGACTAATCGAGCTATCTTCCTTAAAAATATGCCGCACTCCGGATTCACCGATAAGGGAATCCGGTTCAATGAAGGTTGGATTTCAGAGCGGAACGGAGACGGTAAATTGCAAGTCAAAAAATTCGTCTACATGACCCGTGAAGAACTCAATATCTATATGTGGTACTTGGAAACCGCTGTCAGAATTGGAAACGACCCCTCTGATAAACTTATGGAAACCGCCAAAAGCAAATTATCCGCCATTACCGGTGAGGATTACGAATCAAGCAAAAACCTCAACGACCATCTCAACTCGGTGATGTGTCTGCCGGCGAGCGGCAAAGATGTTCTCGATTTTTCTATGGATGACATCAAACGATGGAGCGAGAAACGTAAAAAATCCAAACTCCAGACCATTCTCGATCAGAAAACCGTACTTGAAAGTATTTACAAAGACGATACAAAATGGAGGAAGCCCGAAAAATCCACCATCGAATACACATTCATACCCCTAGAACAAATGCCATGATGACAACAGTAATTGCGAAATATTTTGAAAAGGGGAGGGCGTGGCCCCTCCTTTTCTCTTTCTTCTTTTTATTTCCCCTTACGGGAAATTCCCAAACGACCCTCAATTATAAATATTCCAACGGTGTCGTATCTTACGACTACCTTTGGACACATGAAGATGGTCGGGTGAGACTTCGTCAAAATGTGGTGAAAGCCAACGGGAGAAAGGAAGAGATCATCATTGATTTCAACTCCGGAGCGGTCACGGTCTGGCAAGATGAAGACGAGGACTGCATAGTGATAGATTGTAAATCTTCCGATTGCTTAGAATCACAAAGGGTCGCCGCCGATGATGTGATACACAAAACCAGCGACCTGCATATTATTTATGTAGGAAAAACAAGAAGCGAAACCGCTCGTATTACCACAGAAATCACAAATCTGTTGGATGGCAGGAGCAAAAAAACAGAGCCGGTTTTTGAAGATGAAGAAGAAGCCGATTTTTTTCCGGATTTGGAAGAGACCGTCACACGACCGGACAAATCCATCAACACCATTGATTTGGTGGAAAGCGCTTCCGGTGTTTTCTTGGTAGATGTCACCATCAACGGTTCCCAAGTAGATACATATATTCTTGACAGCGGCGCATCTTTAATCTGTATCAATTGGGAAGTATGGTCAGCCATGAAAGCGAAAGGTCTGGCCTCTGATGCGGATGTGATCGGAAAAACCAATTCCACCATCGCAGATGGAAGCGTCGTTACCAATTACCTCGTTCAACTGGAAGAGGTCGCCGTCGGTGATTATGTTTTTAAGGATGTCCAATGTGTGCTCAGTCCGAATTCCCATGCACCGTTATTATTGGGGCAAAATGTACTAAGCCGCCTAGGTAAATTTGTTATTGATTATGGGAATAGCAAAATTGTTATTGAAGAATGAAAATGAATCGAACATATCATAAGATACAAAGCCATTGTTTATGGCTATGTGCGCTCTTGTTGGTTACGAACCATCTACTGGCTCAAAACTTAGTTCCGAACGGAGGATTTGAAGAATACAAATCCCTCCCTTCTCGGGATGGAGAAATAGATTTAACCGCTCATTGGTTCAATCCGACAGATGGAGAAGGTCAGGATTTCGAAAGTGGTTCACCCGACTTTTTTCACATGGAAGGTGAAGGGAAAGCCGGACTTCCCGATTCCGGAATGGGATTCATATTGTCCAACATGGGAGAAGGCATCGCCGGTATCGTACTCTACAACGGTCAAGATGAAATACTACAGAACTTCCGCGAATATTTGGCAGTGGAATTAAATCGCCCTTTATCACCCGGAAAAGAATATGAATTTTCATATTACTATTCAACGGGAATTAAAAACCAATACGGAGCACTTGGTTGTGGTTCTATGGGATTTGCCATCCTAAAAACCCGCCCCGGCCAAACCGCCAACAAACCGATGGAGGTTTCCAATTTTTATGAAATAAAAAGCGAGGATTACTTCTTCACGCCGGTATGGAAAAAAGCGCGATATAAATTCAAGGCGAAGTCACCTGGGAAGTATCTTGTCCTTGGCAATTTTAATAAAGATGATAAAACGGATGTGAAGGAAATCATCAGGAACGACGGCAATCAAAATTTCTCCTACGTTTTTATTGATGATGTTTCCCTGATTCCTATTGAAAAAGAAACATCAAGAACGACCGAGGATTGTGAAATTTCCATCTCCGCTTCCATAGAAGGAGAAACCTGTATGGGAGCTAAGGACGGAACCATTAATATTGAATTAAGCGGAGGGAGCCCTCCTTATAAATATACTTGGTCTAACCGAAAAAAAACGAAAAGTCCCGGACTCTTGAAATTTGGAAAATATACCGTTACCGTTTCTGATAGTAACGGTTGTACCGCTAAACGGGACTTCAATATCAAACGCCCTCCATTGCTGAGAATCAAGGAGTCAATCAAAGACGCCGCTTGTGGTAATGACAAGGGAGGCAGTGTTGAATTGGAAATTGTAGGTGGAACTCGACCATATGAATATATATGGTCTAATGGTGAAGAAACCAAGGATATTAAAGCATTAAAAAAAGGTGATTACTGGGTGACGGTAACAGACGCCAGAGGATGTTCTTATCGACAACTGTACAAAGTTGAATCACCGGCGCCTTTAGAACTTTTCCACTCCAAAAAAGACGACAATTATATTGAAATAAAAGCGAAGGGAGGAAAGCCTCCTTATTCATATATTTGGAGTCATGGCGATGCTTCCAAAAAGGTAGGACCATTATTCCCGGGTGTATATACCGTAACCGTTTCTGATGAAAATGATTGTAAGGCTACTCACGCCATTGCCATCGAATCTCCCGAGCCTGAAATTGAGCCGGAACCAGAACCGGAACCCGATTCGGTCAAGGAAAGATTCGAAGAAGATATCCTTGCCGGTAAAACCATACAATTGTCGATTTTATTCCAAGCGGATTCTTTCAATTTAAAATCCGAACACTATCCCGAAGTGGATAAATTATTGCAATTCATGAGAGAAAATCCTTCTATTAGTATTGCAATAGGCGGACACACCAACGGACTTCCTTCCAAGGCATATTGTGATTGGTTGTCCAGAAATAGAATTGAGGCGATAAAAAAATATTTGACCGGAAACGGCATCAATGAAAATCGCCTCAAACTCATCGCTTATGGGAAATCCCAACCCATCGCCGACAATAAAACATTGGAAGGACGCCAAAAAAATCAAAGGGTGGAAATCAGTAAGGTGGATGATTAGACGTTATAACGCAAAACATAGAAAGGGAATTATACTCGAAATTAAGTGGAGTGAAATAATTATGATGATACTATTTTGTTCTTTGGCGATTTATCAAGCACAGACATAGCCGTAGCTATGT
>JAHDCE010000408.1:0-3159 GCA_020630045.1 Saprospiraceae bacterium
AGGTATGACCCAGCCGGGTGAAGAGTATGAAGGAGCGAAAGATGCTCTAAAATGGGCGGCGATGACCTATGTGGCTGCAGCTTTGTCTGCCGTAATCGTCCTCCTTTACTGGATTAATAGATATATGAATCGCCGTTGATTAAATCCTAGTATTTTTGATTATTTTTGCACGCGAATGGGGCGGGCTTCCCCTTACGGGGAAATCCTCCTGGATTTGAATTAGGGTTTAGTACACTGTAAACTAAGTAAGTTAAAAAATTGGGAACAAGATTTTGTCATGAATCAATGAGTACCCGGAGCCTGATAGCTGTAGCTATCATGGCGAGGATGCGAAGCGGAGTCATGACAAAAGATGTTTTCAAAATTTAATATTATTTAGTTTACAGTGTATTTAGTATCAAAATTGTGTAAACATGTCAAAAAGAACCATCCCCGTTGTAGACCTTTCCAAATATGTAAATGGGTCTGCTCAGGATAAAGCCGAATTCATCAAAGAATTGGGTTATGCATTTCATGAAGTCGGCTTTGTCGGTGTCGTCAATCATGGCGTTCCTATGGATTTAGTGGAAGAGTTTTACGCCTCTGCCAAAGAGTTTTTCTCTCTTTCGGTTGATGTGAAGCGTAAATATGAAGTTGTCGAACTTGCCGGGCAAAGAGGTTATACTTCTTTTGGAAGGGAAAAAGCGAAGCAATCCGAGGTCGCCGATTTAAAGGAGTTCTATCAGTTTGGACAAGAAGTTGTGGACGGCGATGCAATCAAGTCACGTTATCCGGACAATATCTTGGTGGACGAGAAACCTACGTTTACGAATTCAGGATTGAGATTGTACAAGGCATTTGAAGAGTCGGGACGTCATTTATTGAGAGCCATCGCCGAGTATTTGGAATTGGGCGTTGACTATTTTGATAAAAAAATCCATAATGGAAATTCTATTTTAAGGGCGATCCATTATCCTCCGATTTTATCGGAGCCGGATTCTGCTATCCGTGCCGAAGAGCATGAGGACATCAACCTCATTACTTTGTTGGTCGGTGCATCTGCAGGTGGCTTACAGTTGTTGAATAAGCAAAATGAATGGTTGGACATCACTCCGGGAGAAAATGAAATCGTTGTGAACGTAGGAGATATGCTCCAACGTTTGACCAATGATTACCTTAAATCTACTACCCATCGTGTAGTGAACCCACCAAGGGAATTGTGGCATACGCCTCGTTTGTCCATTCCTTTCTTCTTGCATCCGAGAGCCGAAATGGATTTGACTTGTTTGGACAGATGTATTACCGAAGAGCGCCCATTAAAATATGATCCGATTACTGCCGGTGATTATTTGGATGAACGTTTGCGTCAAATCGGGTTGAAGAAATAAGGCACAATTGCCATCATCGTGAATGATTTCAAATCCCTTAGGTGAAACCGCCTAAGGGATTTTTTATAACCCGGTATCCCCAAGCAAGCAAAAAACAAAAAAGTCCGACGCGTAAACGCCGGACTTCAACCTTACATTTAAGACGAAAGTCGTCTTAAATTTCAAATCAGAACCTATTTTGTTTTCACGAACTTATGAGTCGTGATATTTCCTAGATTATCTTCAAGTGTCAAGATGTAGTATCCTTCTTCAAATGAAGAGACATCGAATGTTTGTGTATGGTCGCCTGATCTCTGGGAGAATGTGTTCTGATAAACAGTTCTTCCAAGTACATCAGAAATTTTAATATTCACATCACCGGCTTCTGCAAGAGAATAACGGAAGTTAAGTTGTTCTGATGCCGGGTTAGGGTAGACACCTTCGGTTTGCAGTCCGTTAGGCGCAAGACGAACACCCGCTCCTGTGCTATAAAGGATGACCGGAGAGTATTGTCCCCATACGTCACCTGTACAATTGGTTCTTACTCGGAATTCATACGTAGTATTGTCCGAAAGGAAATTCATTCGCTTGAATGTATTGCCCGGTGTCGTTCCTGTTACTGCCCAAGCAGAAGTTCCTTGAACACGGTAACGGATTTGGAATTTGACCATGTCAGTAACCGGGTCCCATTCAATTTTGTGATCGCCGTTGGCGTATTGGGAGAACACGATGTTTTGAGGCATACCACAAGTGGAAGTAAAGAATCGATCGATAGGAGTGTAGATGGACCAAACTCCCGTCGGACACCAAGCCCTTACACGATATTCATATATTCTATTTGGCGTCAAGCCGGAAACCGTAATGCTTGTTCCCGTTCCTGTTTTTGTGATCCAAGGTCCGAATCCTCCCGCATTTTTTTCTCGGTAACGTACTTGGTAGTTGGTCGCTCCCGGGACAGTGTCATAATTGATACGTGCAGATGTCAAGGAAAGGATATCTACGGAAGTAACACAAGGAGAAACACAACCTCCCCCCATCTCTTGGTAATTGTGGGCCGGGCTATTGTACATATGGTTTTTGAAATCCATCCAAGCGGTACATTCGTCTTTGAGATAGTAATCCAACCAAGGAACCGCATTGAGGAACATTTGATTGTGTTGTTCCGTTTTGGCGATGAATCCACTACAAAACTCTCCGGTAGTACAGTTGGAGAATGCGCTGGCGATTCCGAATTGACAGTGGCTGGCGTCGATAATATCAACAAAAGCCGCATATTCTGCTGCGGTCAGATTGTTGTAATGGTCGATAGGTGCTCCGCCGGTTTGGACAACACAATCTTTAGTACCGGAAATGGTAAGGACAGGTTTGGTGATAGAGGCCGCAGCCGCGACTGACGAAGGGTCTGTATCCGCCGCCGCAAGAGTGATTACTGTTTCGTGTGGTGCTGTGTCATAACTGGAAGCCAGGTAGCTACAGCCCCCTCCCATAGAGTGACCCATAATGGCATTTTTACCGCTTAGCCCTTGATAGAAAGCAGAAGCGGGGTTGAGGTTTTCAGCCATGTATGTATTGATCAGAAAGTTGAAATCCTTTGCGAAGTTGTCATGGTTGGGACCGAATAAAGAACCTTCCGTTCTAGGAAATGCAACGATGTATCCTTGTGGTACGAGCTCTTCCCACCAGACGGAATATTCGCTCCAAGCAGTTACGAATCCGTGTCCGAATACGATGAATGGAAATTCTCCGCTGGCTAAATTGACATCGTCACCTGCTATATCGGCCGGGTAGTAGATTTCACCAAAAACGTCACGAT
>JAHDCE010000408.1:3169-4504 GCA_020630045.1 Saprospiraceae bacterium
CGTAGACATCGCGATTGCCGCGATCGGGATCAAGATGTGAGAAGGACGCATGTCCGATTTCGTATTGGGCAAAAAGGGAGGTGCTAAGGAAAAGGCACCAAAGTAAGTGGACAATTCTGATTTTCATGATTAAGATTAGGTTTGAAAAGATGTAATGATACCGCAAAGAAAAACAATTTAGGTTAAACGAACAAATGAAAATTAAAAAATTAGTCCGAGTGTACTAAAATTTGAACGAATACTTAAACAAAAAATAATTCGGATGCGATTCTATCGGCCATGAGAAAGCCTTTTGGTGTCAGGATATAGGTTCCGTTTTTTTCTATGACATGACCCGACGATAGGTAAGAAGATATGTTTGCTTTAAACGACGAGATGAATGAAGTCGGGATTTTACTGATATCACATCCCCATTGGGTACGTAATGAGGTCATGACGTATTCATTGTATCTGTCCGCTTCGGATAAGTGTTCTAGGGTTGTGGGGATGTGGTTTTCCTCATTGATCGCTTTGATATATTGTGGATTGTGGGCGACATTCCAGAATCTGGAGTTTCCATCAAAGGAATGGGCGGATGGACCGATACCCAAGTATTTTTTTCCTTGCCAGTAGGCGGTATTGTGTTTACTATATTTTCCCGGAAGGGAAAAATTAGACACTTCATAGTGTTCATAGCCCGCTTGGGCGGAACGTATCATGAGCCTTTCGAATTGGAGTGCGGCTTTCGCCTCATCGACGGGAGCCGCTTTACCATTTGCTACGAAATGATGGAGCGCGGTATCGGGTTCCACGGTCAGGCAATAGCAGGACAGATGAGGTACGCCAAGCCCTAGCGCGAGATCAAGGTTTTGTTCCCACATTTCATCGGATGTGGTCGGACTGCCGTAAATCAAATCGATACTGATGTCTTTCAACCCTTCGGCTTGAGCGGCCTCGATACAATCAGTCGCCTCCTTGGCGGAATGGGCCCGGTTCATGAATATCAGGTCTTCATCGAAAAAGGATTGGATGCCGATGCTGAGTCGGTTGACGGGACTTGCCGCGAGTTGTTTTATTTTTTCGGGAGATAAATCATCCGGGTTGGCTTCTAGGGTGACTTCAGCTTTGGGGTGGACCTTGAATTTGTGATGGATGGTTTCGAACAAACTTTCAAGCTCTTGTTCGGTAAGTAGGGAAGGGGTTCCGCCTCCTAGGTAAATGGTTTGTATTTCTTCTTGGTTCCAAGTGTGGGAGCGGATTTCGATTTCCTTTTCTATAGCCTGCATCATCAGGCCCCGTTGCTTCAATGAAGTGGAGAAGTGAAAGTTGCAATAATGGCAAGCTTGCTTGCAAAAT
>JAHDCE010000409.1 GCA_020630045.1 Saprospiraceae bacterium
GAATATTGAAAAAGATGCACAAACCCTTTTCAATCACTTGATCGAAACCAAAGAAAGAAGGAAAGCTCATTGTCTATGGCGGATCTATGGGAACGCAAATCGCTTCTCAATTGACCGCTCAACGCCAAGACATCATCGACGCTTTGGTGTTGGACAGTCCGATGGTTTCATTTACTGAAATAGCAGTAGCTTCCATGCCTAAAGAACAAGCTCCAATGATCCGCAGTTTTCTAAAATCGCCCTATTCCGCAAAAACGGCTGTTGAAATGATCAAAGAAATCCCGGTTCTTGTCATGCATTCAAAAACGGATAAGGCCGTGCCTTATATTCAAGGGCAAGAAGTGTTTGAAAGTGTGGGTTCACCCCTTAAATATTTTTGGACTTATACAGGAGAACATTTGGATGCTCCCTCGCTTCACCCAGATGAATTAATCGGGAAAATGCGGCTGCTTTTCAGTCAAAAACATCGATAAGTCTCGAACCTTGCCATTCCATTAAAGATTATTAACGAGCTATTAACAGCGGAGGCAGTTACATTTCGTTTATATTTGTGTCATAATCATTGGAACACATTCCATAACACAAATTTAAAAGTTACTATAATGAAAAATGTATTATTCCTTGTTTTTTGCATGCTAATTGCATCCATGAGTTTCGCACAAACCAAAAGTGTTGATGCTAAATCTAAGGCTGCCAAGCCCGCTATGGAGGCTCCGGCTGATGGAGGCCCCGCTATGGAGCTTGAGCGCACTAAAGTAGATTATGGTACAATCGAACAAGATTCCGATCCATATAGATATTTCAAATTCAAGAACACGGGTGACGCTCCCTTAGTCATCAAGCACGCTAAAGGTAGTTGTGGATGTACGGTTCCGGATTATCCGAAAGAGCCTATCATGCCTGGTCAAGAATCTGAAATCAAGGTAAAATATGCAACTAATCGTCCAGGACCTTTTACAAAGACGATTACTTTGACGACGAATGAAGGTGAAGATCCAAAAGGAATGAAGCGAGTCATCACCATTACCGGAAAGGTAACTCCTAAGCCGAAGGAAGTTAGTGTTCCGGAAAGCTCTCCGAGTATTTTCGCTCCTAAATAATAACGTTAGTAATAAAAGGCTTGAGTTCTTGATAGAAAGTATATGAACTCAACATATTAAAACCGCCATGAAAAATTTCATGGCGGTTTTTTTATTTTTTCCCTTTTAGGAATAGGTTCCTTGTCGTACTTTTGCGGCACAAAATCGAACCGTTATGCCTAAAGTATCCAAACGAGGTTTATCCATGCCTTCTTCACCCATCAGAAAACTATTCCCATTCGCCGATAAGGCGAGAAAGGAAGGGAAAAAGATATATCAGTTGAATATCGGACAGCCGGATATCGCTACTCCCAAAGAAGCGTTTGACGCCGTAAAAAATACTGACTTGGAGGTATTGGCGT
This sequence comes from Saprospiraceae bacterium, assembly GCA_020630045.1. Lineage (GTDB taxonomy): Bacteria > Bacteroidota > Bacteroidia > Chitinophagales > Saprospiraceae > JAHDCE01. The sequence goes on from JAHDCE010000409.1 coordinate 1,442, forward strand.
ACAGTCCCTCGGAAGGATATGAATGGTACCGTGATAAAATCGCCGGTTACTACAAAGGTCTTGGCCTTGAAATTTCTTCTCGTGAAATCATAGTAACGGCCGGAGCTTCGGAGGCACTTAACTTTGTAATGAACAGTTGTTTTGACCCGGAAGATGAGATTATAGTCCCTGAACCCTTTTATGCGAATTACAATGGTTTTTCAAAGGCCGGGAATATAAGAGTGAAACCAATCACGGCTTCTATTGAGTCCGGGTTCGCCCTACCCCCGATGGAAGATTTCGAAAAGGAAATTTCTTCTTCAACCAAGGGGATTTTAATTTGCAATCCTAGCAATCCAACCGGTTATTTATATTCTAAAGAAGAATTGGAGGTATTAAAGAATATCGTACTCAAGCATGACTTGTTCCTTCTCGTGGATGAAGTGTATCGGGAATTTGTTTATGATGGAAAATCGCATACTTCAGTCCTTTCGTTGGAGGGTTTGGAAAACCACGCTATCGTATTCGATTCCGTTTCGAAACGATATTCTGCTTGTGGTGCCCGAATCGGCATGATTATCAGTAAAAATAATGAGGTGATGCAAGCGGCTTTAAAATTCGCCCAAGCCAGATTGAGTCCTCCTACGATGGGACAAATCATGGGAGCTGCTATGACCACCGTTTCACCTTCATATATTCATGAAGCGATTGAAGAATACGACAAAAGAAGGAAAATTTGTATTGAAAGATTATCCGCAATGGAGGGAGTAATTTGTCCCCATCCCGGAGGTGCATTTTATTTGTTCGTGAAATTACCTGTTGATAGCACGGAAAACTTTTGCAAATGGATGCTGGAGTCTTTCGATCACGAAGGAGAAACCGTATTGATGGCGCCCGGTGCCGGATTTTACGCGAGTGAAGGCCTTGGTGAACAAGAAGCCCGAATAGCGTATGTCCTGAATGAAAAAGACCTGCATCGAGCGATGGATTGTTTGGAAGCGGGTTTAAAAGCCTACAATAATCGTTAATTTAGGGCTGAAAGCTCATCAATAAAGTTCAATATCGTCAATCGAATTTTATGAAAGGCGACTGAATAATCCTGAGAAGACAAAATTTTCTCTTGCTGATCTATTTTCAATCTATTCCATTGGGATTGAAGCAATATATGTGAATTGAATAATATTTGATGACCTTCTGGTAAATGCTCCTTCAGAGCATTGATGGCCTCTTCAAGTTTACCAGAATTGGCGAGTTCTTTTATTTGATCAAATGTCATTACTGGTTGGTTTGATTGAAACACAAATGTAATTACTGAACTTGAACAGTTACCAAGAGGTACAAAAAAACCACATGAATAATCTCCATGCGGTTATTAATATGAATGTCAAGACCGAATAATCAAATATCTAGTTTGAGGCGGATTTTAAAAACGTTTTCATCATTGAATGAATCATTTTTTGGTCGAACTTGCCAAAAGTAAGCTCCAATAATACTCACGGAATCCGAAACTTTAAATGAGATTCCCGTTTCAAGTCTACTCCTATTGAATAGTGGCTTTTCAAAATCGAAAAATACTTCTTCACTGAGGAATGGGGTGAATTCAAGAACGGAAATTTTGACGGGATATCCGACCATCAACCGATTCCTAATCCTCCATTCGTTGTCATTTTCTTTTCTTACCCTATACTCTGTACGAAATCTATATTTAAAGGAGAATTTTCCGACTTTCCACTTCACATGTTGATTAACATGGAACCTGTGTTCTAAAAGCCATTGCCCTTCTTTATCAAAAGCTGTACGATATCTCAAATCGGTTTTAAGCATTTTATTTTGCTTATATCCAATTCCCATTTCATGAAAAAAGTAGTTCAGCTGTGGATCAGCCGAAGGAAACCTGAACTCTTGCATGGTCAAAAACTGAAACGAATTACCCAGACTTATATTTGTCCTTAAGCCATACCGATGGCTCCAGTCTCCACCGTCGATTTGTCCATAAGAAGTTGTACAACAGAAAATCCCTCCTAGTACAATTAGGAGAATAGTGATATGTTTTTGTTTAGTGTCCATAATTTGACGTTGGAACAATGTATTCCAAAGTCTTTTTTGTTTTAGTTTTCAATTCTCGGCTCTCGTAGCCTCTGTAAATCTAGTATAAATATTTTGAAAACAATAATTTTTCCGGAAATATTCCAAGTCACAAATCCCGAATAGTAATGTATTTACATGTTACAAATTCAGGATTAACATTCACTTAAGCCATTATTATGACTTTATATGGATACGAATCCAACCCAATCCCGTTTAAGATAATGTGTCACATAAACAAAATGAATTTTGTCTTGACGCATCGAATTATTAATCACCTCAACAAGTAAAATACGTTCATCATGAAGTTACCATTCAAAACAGGAGTTTTCGCTATATTTTGCATGATATGTTTAAGTGTGTCAGTATTGGCACAATCGTCTTTCGCCTCCAAGGGAAAAGTTGATCCAGAACAAAGGGCTGAAAGAAGGACAAAAATGATGGTCGAAAAACTACGTTTGTCTAAAGAACAGAAGGAAGCCGTCCATCCTATCAATCTCGAAACCGCATACCAAGCCCAAGCCATCAAATCCAATGAGGAATTGAGCGGGAAGGAAAAGAAATCAGCGATAAAATCCCTTCGGGCCGAATATGAAGGACACCTTGAAGGCATTCTTACGCCGGAACAAATGGAAAAATTTATTTCCATCCGACAAAATCATAAAAAAGGAAAAAGTCAAAAACCCCGATTGAAAAAATAATCCGACAAGGATTCCAATTGTATATGGGCCGACACTTGTGTCGGCCCTCTTTTTTTTGCAACCTTTGTAATACTTTATAGTCATCTAATTATAGTTTACTTTAAATCCACAAAACTGATTTACCATGAAAAATTCATTTATTCTCATCCTCCTAGCGATTTTTGCATTTTCAGTTCCTTCGGAAGCACAAAGAAAATGGAAACGCAATAAGGTCAAAGGCAACAAAACTATCGTTACAAAAGATATCAAAACCCCTGAATACGATGCTATAAAGGCTGCTGGTTCTTGGGACATA
>JAHDCE010000410.1 GCA_020630045.1 Saprospiraceae bacterium
CATCCACCCTCATTTGCTTATGCATTATTTCATTCTTCAGTTGCCGATCGGCAACTGAAGAATCATCCCCTTTAAACAATCAAACAACGGCAAAAGTCAAAGAATCCCACCCCGTCATCGATTCGGATACGTTGGTATATAACATCGTCGAAAAAATGCCGACTTGGATTTCTTGTGAAAACGAAAAGTCGCCTAGAAAATGTTCGGATAAAAAACTGATGGAATTCATCAATAAGAGATTGAGATATGACCCGGACCCGGTCAATGAAGGCATCGAATCCAAAATCGTCTTTTCTTTCATTATTGAAAAAGACGGATTGACATCTCATCACAAAGTCATCAAAGGAGAAACAATCAGCAATATTGAAGAATTCATGCATGAGATTCCCGACTGGAATCCCGGCGTACATTTAGACACACTAAAAAGAGTTCGGAAAACCGTTCCGATGAACATAAAGTGGGCATTTTAAAATATGGCTGCTACGCCGACTTCTTCCCTGCCAATACCTTCGATTCGGACAAGCATTCGAAGCGGTAACCCTTGGCGGAAAAATAATCCAACACCCTAGGAAGTACGTATTCCAATTTGTCCTTGGCTTTCAAACTGTCGTGGAATACGATGACCGAACCCGGACTCGTATTGGTCAAGACGTTTTTCAGACATTGCTCCTTGGAAATTTGCGGGTCGAAATCGCCGCTGAGGATATCCCACATCACTACTCGGTAATGACGATTCAAAAATTTGGCTTGGCTGGGTTTGATTCGTCCGTAAGGAGGACGGAACAATTCCGTGTGCAAAGCATGGGAAGCTTTGCGGACATTCCTAAAATATTCTGTATTGTCCGTCTTCCAACCGTTGAGGTGGTTGAAGGTATGATTGCCCACTGTGTGTCCCGCTTGTCTCAAGCTCGTCACCAATTCCGGATAGCGAACCGCATTCTCACCCACACAAAAAAACGTCCCCTTGGCATTGTATTGACGTAACGTATCCATGACCCAAGGCGTCACCTCGGGAATGGGCCCGTCATCGAAGGTCAAAAAAATGACCGGATCGGCCGTTTTGATTTTCCAAGTCAGGGAAGGAAACAGGTTTGAAATAAACTCCGGTGTTTTGACAAAATACATATCCTTTCATTTTACCCCGAAACGAACGACTTTTTGGCTATTTGTTCGTTTCTTAGCGCCACTATTGGTAAATATAGACGATATGAACGGCTAAAACGCTGCCTCTCTTCAAGTAACTCCATCATTCCTTCCCCTTCCGGGGAATTATTCCGCGGCAGCGGCCATTATCCATCTTGAACCGATAATTTGTGAACTCATAAATATACACCATGGATAAACCCAGGGTAAGATTCGCCCCCTCTCCTACCGGGGCATTGCACATCGGAGGACTCAGGACGGCCCTCTACAATTATTTATTCGCCAAACAAACCGGCGGAACTTTTATCCTTCGCATAGAAGATACCGACCAAACCCGCTACGTACCGGGTGCGGAAGATTATATCAAGGAGGCATTGGAATGGAGCGGGCTCCATCTGGACGAAGGCCCGAACCAAGGCGGGGATTATGGCCCTTACCGACAATCGGAACGTAAAGACATGTACGCAGAATACGCCCACCAACTCGTCAAAAACGGATGGGGCTATTATGCCTTTGATACGGAAGAAGAACTGGATAAAAAGCGAGAAGAAGCGGAAGCAAAGGGAGAAACCTTCTCCTACGATTGCAACACGCGGATGGATATGGAAAACAGCCTCGTATTCTCGGAAGAAGAAGTGAATGCGTTGATGGCTCGTGGCGTACCCTTCACCATCCGACTCAAAGTGCCTTTCGGCGAAGCCGTTTCGGTCAACGACATCGTACGAGGACAAGTGACCTTCCAATCCGAATTACTTGATGATAAGGTGATGTTCAAGGCGGATGGGATGCCGACCTACCATTTGGCGAATGTGATCGACGACCATTCCATGCGTATCACCCATGTGGTACGTGGTGAAGAATGGTTGCCCAGTACCGCGCATCACGTTTTGCTATATCGGGCATTCGGATGGGAAGACACCATGCCCCGGTTCGCTCACTTGCCTTTGATATTGAAACCGGCACCGGCTTCATTCATCAATAACAAAACCGTGGACTTGTATGCGGATAAATTCGTGGAGGAGTTCTTCAAGAAAAACCCCGATTTCACATTGAAATCCAAGCAGGATGTCCGTGCCGCCATCCGCAATGGTTAAACGAGCTTTCCGCTCGATATCAAGAAAAAGGACAAGTAAGATAAAATCATCATCAAGCAATTCCTCAGGGATACCCTGAATGGAAAATTGAGTAAACGAGATGGTGACCGCCTTGGGTTTCCGGTGTTTCCACTTTCGTGGAATGGTGGAGAAAAAGGTGATTCCTTCACCGGGTTCCGGGAAACCGGATTCGACCCGGCCGCGCTCATCAACTTCCTAGCATTCCTCGGATGGAACCCGGGCACGGAGCAAGAGATGTTCTCCTTGGATGAACTGGTAGAAACTTTCAGTTTGGAGCGCATCGGCAAATCGGGTGCTCGGTTCGATTATGAAAAAGCGAAGTGGTACAACCAACAGTATTTGTTCGCAGCTACGAACGAGGAACTCGGACAACAACTTCTGCCCGTATTTGAAAGCAAAGGTTGGAACACTACCAATGAAGTAGCGGCACAAATCGCCGGTATGTTTAAGGAGCGTTCTGTGTTTTTGGCGGACATTCCGCGTCAAGCGGCCTTCTTATTCGAAGATGATTTCGCGATAGACGAAAAGATGGCCCGCAAAAAGTGGAAATCGGATTTAGCGAACCATCATACCGCCCTTAAGAATCAATTGGCCGGATCGGAAGATTTTTCTCCGGCACAATTAGAAGCGACGATTAAGGGTTATATCACGGACAATGGATTGAAGTTCGGCGACATTATGGCACCATTGCGTTTAGCAATCTCCGGTGTCGGCGGCGGCCCGTCCTTGTTCGATATCCTTTCTTTGCTTGGCAAGGACAAAGTCGTCGAAAGATTGGATAAAAACTATGCGGCTTTCGCCGAAATGCAAGAAGCGTAATTGATGATGATATCCGGAAAAAGCATACACAAGTCCTACGATAAACTACATGTCCTCAAAGGGGTTGATATCAATATCGATCAAGGGGAGATCGTGTCTATCGTGGGCAAATCCGGAGCCGGTAAGAGTACCTTGCTCCATATCCTAGGCACCTTGGATACATACGACCAAGGGCTACTCAATATCAACGGAACGGATGTGGGGAGCTTGTCCACCAACGAGCTCGCCAAGTTCCGCAACCGTGAAATCGGCTTCATCTTCCAGTTCCACCATTTGCTACCTGAATTCACTGCGGTGGAAAACGTCTGCATTCCGGCCTTCATCGGCGGTATGAACGAAACCAAGGCCCGTAATCGAGCCAAGGAGCTGTTGGACTACCTGGGCCTAAAGGAACGATTTACACATAAGCCCACTCAAATGTCGGGTGGAGAACAACAAAGGGTAGCCGCCGCCCGAGCATTGATGAATCAACCGTCAGTCGTTTTTGCTGACGAACCTACGGGAAATCTGGACACTTCGAGTTCACAGGAGCTTCACAAGCTCATCGCTCAGCTGCGGAAGGATTTCAAGCAGACCTTCGTCATCGTAACCCACAACTTGGAATTGGCAAAAATGAGCGACCGCACTTTGACGATGCAGGATGGGGTGATTGTGGGGTAGGGATAAAAAAACTGCCGCACGAGCAGCGTTGGCTCGCACAGCAGTACAATTAGACTTGCAATTTTCCCGATTATTCTGATTTGAGTTTAAAATATTTCTCCCTCAATTTTTTCAAACACTTAAACTGTTTATTCCTCACTCCTTGGGCGTTTTTCAGATTGACCAAAGGTGCTATTTCTTCGTGTTTCAATTCAAAATAATATCGGGCGAATAAAACTTGTCTGCATTTTTCTCCTAAGGAGGATATCATATGAATCAATAGGTTTCTGTCTTCCTCTTGCTCCATTTTTTTTAAAAAACATTCCTCAATTTGATCCTCATGGTATTTCAATTTTAAATTTCTTAGTTGATAAATCGAACGCCATTTTTTATACATAATATTCCTAGAAACAACGAATAAGTATTTTCTAATGGAATTGCCCACTTCAACTTTAAATTTCTTTTTCCGGCACTTTAATAATAGCTCGACGATAGCGTCGTATAATATGCTTTTACGGTCATTTGCTTCGGATATACCTTTTTTAAATAAAAAATTATCAATATCCGAACTGTGTTTCTGTAGCAAATAAGCTATGGCTTTATCCTCATTGGTGGAAAGGCCGCTTGCCAATAATTCCACCAAATCATTATCTGAATATTTTTCAAGCATCTCTTCAAAAGGTTATATGTGTTTAGGGATAGAAGTGTAACCTCCATTTTTTTCATTCTTGTTGTTCAAACAACTTTTTCTCCGCTCCTACCGATTGCGCCGTCTTTCCATTTA
>JAHDCE010000411.1 GCA_020630045.1 Saprospiraceae bacterium
TTTTTATTCAGTTGTAAAGAAGATTCTGACGAAGGGTTTACAGGGGCTAATTGTCTCAAAGACTCCCTTGAAAGGATGCGGGATTATGACGAATGCGAGCCCGAAAGCATGTATTTTGTTTGCGAAATTTTAGATGTTCAGGAAGTCAATTATATATCTGAAGATAATTACGATTGGATTGCAGATTTCTGTACCGAAATCGGAAATGATATTGTATACACCAACGAAGGCGAAGAAATCCGGTTGAATGTTTCTGGTAAAGATCATTTCATTCAGGAAGAAAGGCTTGTGTTGGGATGTAACGAAAATTTTGAAGATGTCACCTATGTTTGCCAAAACAACGAAACCTTTTATATGGAATTCAGCACGGGTATTCTAGGGGAAGAACCGGTGCGAATGGGAATGACGACTGTCATCAGGACATACGATGGAAATGGGCCCGGTTCCAAGGAGGATTTGTTTGAGTTCAGTCAACAACAATCTGATTCTGATATTTTTAATTATTCATTTCGGTTTAATGTGGATCTCCCTATTTCAAAACATTCCGTTTTCATGGAATTCCATGAAAAAATCACTTTGTCCGGTATTGAATATTCCGATGTGTTCGAACTCAAAAGAATAGAAAATGTACATGCTACTCCCTATGGACGATTTTATATCAAAAAAGGTATCGGCCTCTTGGGTTTCGAAGTAGATGAAAAAACCTATCTTATTAATAATTAAAAACTCAATAAAATGAAGAAGTTATTATTTGTCGCTCTAACAACCGTACTCTTTTTTTCCGCTTGTAAAATTGAAGAAGAAGTACCACATGAATTGAATCAAACTTGGAACCTGATGTCCATCGTTTGTGAATGTTCACCTTTTACATTGGAAAAAGGAGATTATACATTTACCTTTGATACAGGGGAAAGTTCGGTAGAAATCGTGAATAATATTCCAGAAGACAACGATGGACATCCCTGGCTTTGGGAAACGGGTTCCTACGAAATGGTTTGGGATGAATCTGCCGGAACCATTCAAATATTGACACCTCCCACAGAGGAATGGGACATCGTTTACGATTATTCCATTGAGGATGGTATATTATTTATTTCTGATCAGCCTGAGTTAGATGGTCCGCTGATGCGCTTGGAAAAATAAGATTTATTACCAGCTCTTAATACAGTGTACTTAATACCATACGATTGCTAGGATTTAGGAAAAAATATAATACGGACGAACAAATGGTTCAAGGATGCGCCAAGAATGACAGGCGTGCCCAAGAAGCCTTGTATCGTAAATATTTTCCTAAGATGATGGGCTTGACCATGTACTTGGTCAAAGACCGTGAAAAATCACTGGAAATCGTTAATCAAGGATTTTTAAGAGTCTACCAAAAAATCCACACCTTCCGAGGAGAAGGCTCCTTGGAAGGGTGGATTAAAACTTTGATGCTTAGGGCAAGAGCCGATTATTTCAAGAAGGATAATAAATATTTATCAGCCATTATTTTGGATGAGGTGGAAGACGGGCGACATGAAAATACAACGATGAATGACATGTACTACCAAGACATTGTGAAACTCATCGACAGATTGCCGGCAGCCACTGCCGAAGTATTTCGATTGTACGCCATTGAAGGATTCAAACATGCTGAGATAGCTGAACAACTAGGAATCAGTGTAGGAACTTCGAAGTGGCACCTTTCCGCAGCGCGCCAAAAACTCAAAGAACTCATCGGTCTATATTACAATAAGGAAACTCAGAGAGATGTCGGATAAAGAAAAATATGAATTCGACGAATCATTCGTCGATGGTGCTTGGGAGGGGATGAAAGACATCCTCGACCGGGAAATGCCACAAAAGAAAAAGAAGCGAAGGTGGTTGGTTCTCCTGTTGTTCTTCCTGTCTACGTGTGGGGGTACGTCCGTCTTTTATTTCATGGACAAGGATGTCAATAGTGGGACATTGGCCGAAAATGAAATTGCAATAAATCCAAATATAAAGAACGATAATGCAGATAATATTTCCTTAAATAAATTACCTCAGAATGAAAAAGAAAACACAATAAAAACAGAAGAGTATATCAAAGGGGAAAATGAAAAGGAATCACTTGTAAACGAAGGTGGAAATGAAATAAAAAGAAATAATAAATCAATTAAAAATAAAACCCATAAAACGAAAAATAAAAAACAGCTTATTCCAATAAATAATTACAAATCTACTTCTGAAGTCATAACAAATGTAACTTCTTATCCTATTGAAATAAAAAAAGAAAATGCATCATTAAAAAATAAAATAAATAAATCCGTAAATGCTCAACTAGAGGAGGAGCAAATTCAATTTGAAAACGCGAAAGAGGTCATTGAAGAAAATACAATTGTACGTAAAGATTATAGTGATTTCACTCCTCAATTCGTAAAGACAAAATTATTCGATCAAATTGAATATGAAGAATACAAATCCGACACCGATATCCCCGATCCTAAATTCAGTAAATGGAGTGGGTATGTTGAAGCTGGAACGATGACAAAAACCTTTAGGGAAATAGGTGCTTTTGCCAGAGTGGGACTCACTTATCACTTACGTGAAAAATGGTCGTTGTACACTGGTTTGGAATATGAATTTACACCTAAACAAATCGGCTTTTTCACCAATGGACTTGACTTGGCCACTGCGGATCCACTTGAAGACGAAGAAAGTTTTGCCGTTTCTCCTTCCACCGGAGGATTCCGAGAATTTAAATACCGAGACCATAGACTGCGAATGCCATTAGGATTCATTGTCAGGCCAGGAGAAAAATGGAGTCTCAGATCAAGTATTTTTCTTTCTTACAGATTTGAAAGAGACAGGGGTGTGCTTGAATTAAGAAATGCTGATTCTCTCGGTGCTCCGATTGAAGAGGAAGAAACCAATGATTCCAATCAATGGCTTTTTCCAAATTGGAATGTAGGTTTGTCTACTGGCATTTCATATGACTTCCATCCCAAAGTATCCTTGTTTACAGCGTATGATATTGCATTTAAAAAACAATATCAATTGCATGATGATGGAAGGAAAGTTTATATGAAAGGATACAAAAAAATGGATGCCCAACTCCAATTAGGAATCCGCTATAATTTCTAACCAAATTGATTTTCAATTTTTCCGGTCTGTACGGATTGCCAACCTAAAATACAAAACATCTGTGCCGCTTTGTCCAAATGAGCGAACCGCTCATCAGTCGTCAAACCCTTATTGTACCGATAAAAAATCTGCTGGACAATCACAGCGATTTTAAACAAGCCGAACACATAATAAAACACCGGGTACCTAACTGGTCGGCCGGTTTTTTGTTCATACATTTCCAACAACTCAAGCCGACCCGGATTTCCCGGGTTCATCGTCGGGCTGGGCCAACTTTTCGTAATCATATCGTTGTCCGTCGGAATCGTCCAATAAGATACGGACGTACCCAAATCCATCAAGGGGTCTCCTAGGGTACACATCTCCCAATCCAATACCGCACTCACCTCATCCCAACTGTCATCCTTGAAGGCGATATTGTCATATTTGTAATCGTTGTGTATCAAAGCAGAGTCATATTCCCTAGGCTGATTTTCGTCCAACCAAGCCATCACCTTATGCGCTTCCGGTACATCCGTCGTTGCCGCTTTCAAATACTGTTTTCCCCAATTGGTCACCTGCCGCTCGACATATCCGTTTGGCCGCCCCAAATCCCCGAGTCCTATCTCCTCATAATCCACTTCGTGTAATTCCACGAAAGTGGATAGCCACCTTTCAGCAATTTTTTTATAGCCTTCCGGCGAAATTTTCCTTTTTTTCGCCTCTCCGGGCGAAAGGATAATCCCTTCTTTTTTCTCCATGACATAAAAAGAAGAACCGATAATATCCATATCATCCGAATAGGCAAACGCTTCCGGCGCCTTGGAAAACGCGGCATTCAATTTGGACAATACTTTAAATTCCCGACTCATGTCATGACCCCGTTTCACCGCTCCGAAAGGAGGCCGCCGCAATACGAACTCCTGGTTTCCAAACTTCAACAAGTAAGTCAGGTTCGAAAAACCATTAGAATATTGGATGACATCCATTGGAGTGGATGTATCATCAATCAAACCTTTTTGATGTAAGAATGCTTTTAAGGGAGTCTCATTCAATTCCTCTCCTTTTCGTACTTGTTGGCCCATGCTTAGAATTTTCGGTGCAAAAGAAATCCCAATTTACACAAAATGAAAATTCCTATCTTGCTATCATGAAACCAACCCTGATATTTCTGTTTCTATTTCCTACATGGATATTTTCCCAAACCATGAAAGGCTATGATATATTCCAATGGAATATGGAAGACGGATTGTCCGGTAATCAAGTCTACGACATCAAAACCGACAAGGACGGCATATTGTGGTTAGGAACCGAAAACGGCTTGTGCAAATTCGATGGTGCCAGATTTACAAGATATGACTCGCCATTGGTACGCGACAACGAAATAATTCGAGTCAGGCC
>JAHDCE010000412.1 GCA_020630045.1 Saprospiraceae bacterium
GGATGCCGATTTCCTTTTCTATGGCCTGCATCATCGGGGCCCGTTGCTTCAATGAAGTGGAGAAGTGGAAGTTGCAATAATGGCAAGCTTGCTTGCAAAATGGTATGTGGATGTAGAGGTGGATGTTGATGTGAATTGTGAAGGTATCTAAGAATCAGCTTCTGAAAAACAAAGATACCGTTCACATCGGGTTTATTCTCGATCTTACCCAAAATCCTTCACCTTAATCTTACACATCCGTCCGGTCTTTGGGTGGTGCCAAACGATGCCTTCTATACCACAATCGTTACCCAAGCGACTTTTTTGTGCGGGAAGCCAGTTTTTTAGAGATTCAAAATCTGTCGGTGCATCTACAAAGATGACCTTGGCTTTCCAATGCTCTAAAGAAAAGAAAAATAAAGTATGACCTTTAAGGTTAAGGGGGTTCCCTTGTATTTTTTCTCCTAGGGCTTCGGCGCTCCATTCCCCGTCGGGGACTTCTGAGAAATCCGTGCCTTCTACCGCTTCGAATAAGTATTTGTCGCCCGGGGCATTTGCGTCGGCATCCACATACCAAGGGTCTTTGATGCCTTGGCTTTTTTGCGTTTTACTAGGATTGCGTCGTTTTTCTACACGTACGACCGTATGGTTTCGGACAGTAATACGCACGTTCATTCCATCGAGTTTTTCGGTAGCGATGGCATCTTCGAAATCGAAGTCGGTAACGACCAATGTGGCGTTGACTTTGCGGTCGCCTTTCCAGTTGCGATCAAATATCGTAGGGATTTTTTCCATGTAGTTGTATTTGTTTATCCGGAGAAATATTTCTCCAATCCAAGTAATTCCCAAAAAGGAAAAAATGTTCCCCGGAAGGGGATTACAACTGCACCCTGATACCTCCGAAGAAACGACTGCCTACCGGACTGCCCCAAGCTTGGCCACCGTCCATAAAATGTGAGAAGGGGTGCTCCGCACTACGGATAGGATTGTTTTGTTTGAAATTGGTGATGTTGTTTACTCCTAGGACGATATTGAAATTTTGTAATTTCTCCGCCTTTTGTAAATAAGGTTTGAGGGGTACGGTCACACTCATGTCCCACCTGTGATTCCTGGGGGATTCGGGCGTTTCCGACCATGTCGGCAGATTCACCTTTCCTACCAAGTGGTAGCTTGTACCCAAGTAAACATAATTTCGGAAATGATAATTGAAAGAAAGCAGGAAGCTGTGCCGGGGGCGATACAATTGTTCTTCCATTGTTCCGGTAACATCGGACTTGAACAGGTCGTACCGATGCATGACTAACATGTCTAGGTTACGGTATGGCGATAACATTAAGCGATTACTGAGTGATACTTTGTACGCTTTTCCGTCGTGGTTTTCAAAGGAAACGAATTTGCCCGTATTCACTGGCAAGACCAAGGATTGATAAATCGTATGGTTGAGTAAACCGTCATATCTGATATGGCGAATGTCCCAACCACCGATACCTGTATAGATGCCATTGTGATGGTATCGGAAAGACAGACCATAATAAGCCGCTGTTTCCAAATCGAATTCCTCCTCCATTAAGAGGTGTTTATTATTGAACAAGTAACGGCTGTATTCCGTGAAAACGTTCGCACGTCTGACGCCCGTTCCTCCAAAAAGGCTGATGCCCATATTGGTTATAGGGGAGTAAGTGACTTGAAGGGTCGGATTCGCTTGTAACCCTTCTTTGGTATGGTAATCTATGCGAGCGTCCGCTTTGAGTTTGATTTTGTACCAAATGCTGGTTTCATAAGCTGTGTAAAGCCCCGCGATTTGGTTGTCCGTATTTTTTACATTGGCGTCCGCGTAAATCTCATTGATTTTTTCATTTCGGTATCGAACACCGATTTCTCCTTTGTTCAATCCCTTTTTGAAGCGGTAGCCGGTTTGGATATTCAGAATGGTTTCGTCTCCCTTGTATTCATCGCGACCATAAAATTGAAGCATGTTGGAAAATCGAGTGTCGACATCGAAATAAATCGAATGGTTTCCGGTTTTGTTCTTGTCGACGAGGATTTCATTTTGAGCCATGACGCCACCATGTCGCATGTCGAGGCCAAGACCGTATGCATTGGTGGTGAGGTAATCACTATCGCGATTGAAGTTGGTTTCTCCTCCTTGTTCTGACAAATCCAGAATATAGCCCGTAACTGTTCCTCGGTATCTTCCCTTGGAAAAATTCCAACCGTTGATCGCCAATGTTTTGTTCTTGTTGGAAAGGTCTAGGAATCCGTCTTCATTGTTGTCCATTTCTCCCCGATAGGTATGATAGTTGACCAATAATCCGGTACGGACATTCCCTTTTTTGCTCAAGGAATAATGACCTCTGAATCCGGCGTCGATTTCTCCGAAATGGCTGCCGAGTACATCGAAAGAGGTACTTTTGACCGCAACATTTCCCATATTGAGAAAAGACCTGCCGAATGGGGTGTTCGCTTCCGCGAAACGACCGGAAATGGGTAAGTGTGATGTATAATATCCCGTCATCCAGTTGTTAGGCAGGTTCAGGGATAGGCTGACTTTGCCCATGCCGTCATATGTCCTTCCTCCGATGGATCCCAAACTGCTTTCGTACAGTTGGTGTCCTAGAAAATAAGTGAGATAAGGGTTTTCATTCAGGGACTGCCCTAGAAGGAACAAGGGGGCCAACATCATTGTAATGGTCAGTGATTTTTTCATACCGGGTAGTTTTTTGTCCTAGGCGGTCGTTGGCGGCGACCGCCTAGGATATGTTGAAGGAACACGTAGAGAATGTTCCTGTTAATTTATTGAACGATTTCTATGGATGCTCCGCTTTCCCAATCTTTGGATTGTTTGTCATAATACAAGTAAGCCGAGCTTGCGGGGGCGACATATTTTCCCGGGATATCCGCTTTGAGGTCGAAATTCAAGTCCCTGGATTCGCCGGGCTTCATCTCTACGAAATAGGCGACTAAATAATTGCCTTGAATTTCGTAGTAATCGAATACGCCCTTCTCTTTCATCTCCTTGAGTTGCCAAGGTTGTAGACTCAATCCGGCCGGGATTCCGATCAAAGCAATCGGAGTAGGAGCCGCTTCACCCAACTTGTTTTTAATATTCGCCGTAAGGCGAACGGTTTCTCCGACCTTGGCGGTGGGGTTGGCGATGGTGGTTTTTAAATCCACTTGGCAAGTCGGATCCGTGGCCGGGGTCAACGAAGTCCAAGAAATATCCGCAGAGTAGGGGAGGGCTTCATCCGTATCCATGAATGCGACGGTGACGTTGTTTTCACCCATTTTGATATGAGGGGCGACCGGCACGGATATTTTACCCCTGTGTCCGGCTGCATAAGCTTGTTCTTTTACCAGCTTATCGTTGATGTACACTTGTAGGCGGCCGGCCGATTTTGTTCTGCCGAAGAATTGCGAGTGAGCGACGAATGCTTTCAAGCTGAGGATGGTCGCTTGGGTAGAACCGAATCCGCCGTTCAGGCGATTTCCGGAAAGGAACATAATGGCTTCGCTAATGATGCCTTCGTCCACATTTTCTTCGTCCATTAGCATGGCGAAAACGAAGAGGGAAGCAGCTTCTACAAAGCGGTTGTTTCCTCTGGATTTGGTCACTGTTTCGGCGACCGGCATTTTTGTCCAGTCTTTGACTTCCTTGAATTTATCGGTGATGACTTTTATACAAGCGCGACCCTTGTCTTTCTTGCCCATATTGTAGTTGGCGATGGCGGTGAGAGCGGCGACATAAGCGTCTTTCTCGTCCAATGCCACCTTGGTGATGTGGGCGACTTCTTTTTCCAAATTGTTTTCGCCGACTGTAGTCAATGCGTAGGTGATGTAGGCGTTGCCGACATTGTAGCTCGAACCCCTGAATCCGTCCAGGCCGTTGTTCCTTTGGTTGTAACCGCCTTTGCCGTCCCTGCGACCGACCAACCATTCGCGGGTGCGATCTATCATTTGTTGGTCTACGCCTTGGTACACTGATTTGAGGTCTTCGAATTGAACAAGACCGTAGGCGGTCAGTGTCTCATGGGCAGGGCCTCGGCCAAACCAGTCGTATCCGCCACCTTTGACTTCGAATCCGGTGAGACGCTTATATCCTCTATCCAAATACCCTAGGGCTTTTTGCTTGAGCGCCGGGTCGTTCATCCTTTGCTCATTGAGGTAGCGCAATGCCATGATGTTGGGATAATTGCTGGATGATGTCTGCTCGAAACATCCATGTGGTTCCCTGAAGATGGATTCCGCACCGGTGACCAATTCGGACAACAAATCCGGATAGACATTCAGTGTTCCTTCTAGAGAGCCTTCTAGTACATCACTGACGTTGAAGGTGAATTGTTTTTGCAATTCCTTACCGGAAATGGATGCTTGTCTCGGGAACCCTTTAGGGTTGATATTGACACGTTGTGATACGGTCTCCTGAGTCACATCCGAGGCGAACTGGAATTGTACCGGATGTCCTTTGATTTTGGCATCTTTTACACGGAGTTTGAACA
>JAHDCE010000413.1 GCA_020630045.1 Saprospiraceae bacterium
GACGGCTCCTTATATGCATGATGGGCGATTCGCCACTTTAGAAGAGGTCATTGATCATTATGATTCAGGAGGGCATTATGCAGATAACCTAGATCCGTTAATTCGTCCCCTAGGATTGGATGAAACTCAAAAACAGGAATTGATCGAATTTTTACACACATTCACGGACACCACTTACTTGTCCAATCCTGATTTGACTAATCCATTCTAAAAACACTCCACTCTTTGGTGTTTTCACAAGTAAAATGAATCGGTAAGCCTCTTGAATTCATCCGTTCTTGAGTTGTCCATTGCGTTCATTATGGCAATTGTAGAAATGGATGGAGTTATGGATGGCTGAGCCCCCTTTTTCAATGTCAACAATAGTCTTTCCGCTTGTCCTCCGGTTCTTGGTAAAACAGTGGTTTTTCGAATCAATTGAAAGTCATTGTCCCGACCCATTGCTATAAAAGCCTCACCGATGTCTATTGGAAGAATCACTGATAATTTCCCTTGTTGAGATAACAGCGAATATGATTTTTCAATTAGAGCGGAATGGGGAAGGGAAATGGTATGTCTTGCTGTCTTTCTGTGCCGGGAATCGGAAATGACTCCGTCATTAAAAAATGGCGGATTGGAGACGATATGGTCGAAAAGATGTTCAGGGGTGTATTGGAGGATATCCATGCATTTTGCCTGTAGCCTGTCCTTCCAAGGAGCATTTTCAAAATTCGAGCGTGCTAGGTTTGCCGCTTGTTCTTGGATATCCAATCCGAAGACTTGCGAGGAGGCTTGTTTTTGTGCGGCCATCAGTGCGATTAATCCTGTGCCTGTTCCTACATCCAATATATAAGAATCATGGTTGAAGTCCGTCCAAGCTCCTAGGAGAATCCCATCCGTGCCCACTTTCATCACATTGTTGTGATGAAGGATTTGAAATTTTTTGAATTTGAAAATATCACTTTTTTGCACGATGTGAAGCAGTTTGATTTAGAACGTTGAAAGTCACCATCGTTTCATGATGTCCGGAACCGGGATTTTAATTGGTTTTTGAGGGTTTAGATCATGTAGTAATTCTAAATTGCCAAGTTGAACAGAGCCATCCTTAAATGTTTTTGAAGCTACTAATGTACCGTCTTTACTTGCAATAATCCGTCCTTTATGATCAACCTCCGCCCATTCAATCTGTTCTAGTTCATGGATTTCTTGCCTTCTTTTTATGAAAAACTTATTGAGTTGTTTATGTTTCTCATAATGATGATAAGAAAGACGATATAAGAATGAGTTTTTAGTGATTGGTTTTGACCACAATTCCGGTGTCGATTGAAATTGTTTTTCTCGGATAATATCATACCAAAATTTGTAAATATCATCCCAAAAAATAGAAGGTTTGGTCACATGGTCTTTTCTATTATCAATGAACTCCTTAACCTTGTTAGACAAGGACCATCCGTCTCTTTCATAGCGAGTAATTTCAACGTCGAATGTTTTCTTATTAAAAGAAACTTTCAGCTGGGGTGGAATGGGGAACAATGAGTCCGCCTCAAGTATATAATGCCAGTTTAAAACAACTTCATTCTCAGATTGGAAAACCCCGCCGCCGGTCCCAAATCGAGGGTAACAATGTTTCCACTTCGTAATGGCAGTCCAAAAGGGAGGTTTACTGATAACGGTAGAACTGTCACCGTTTTCAAACTGGTCGTCCAGATAAATCAAATATTTTCCTGATGGGGATAAATCACATCTGAACTTTTGAAACTTCACTTTACTCCATTGCCCATATTCAAGAACATCAGTATCTAAATCCCAAACAATCATTTGAGTCCATTTTGTAGGGCCTCGCCTAAAAACAATGGCCTTATTCGCTGTTCTTGCAATTAGGAAAAAAATCCTGGCAGGGTAGGTAGGTTCCATTTTAGTTTTCTATTATTTATTGCGAATCGAATTAGAGCCTGTTAAAAATTATAATCGAAATTAGGTGGTTTGAATTGAGACCGCCTAAAACTTCGATCGCCACTTGCTAGGAAATAAAAGAACCAAGGAACCCAATACGAGAATTCCCAAATAATTGAACGACATATCAATCCAGTCAAAGGTTCTATTGTCGTTCCAGAGTTGGGTGAATTCTTCCACCGTGACGATAAAAAACATGATAACACTTCCTAGCAATAATTTTACAGAACCAAATTTTATAGATCGTGCTTTCAAGGCAATATTGAGTAGCAAAGTCATGGTTCCGATAAGGAAAAAATGAGCGACTTTGTCGCCATAAGGAACAGCCGCTACAAGCGGACCGAACCAATTTTTTCCCGGAGAATTAGCGGTATAGATGATGAAACCAAGCAGCAATGCAAAGCCGATAGTCAACGTCCAAATCATCCATTTTTTATCACCCATCCTGATTCATCTTTATGAATAAGTTCAATGATTCGAATTAAAAAAAGAAAATACGGATTGCCCGTATTTCCGTTCTTCTTCAAACCCCGGGCATTGTTCCAGCGTGGTTTGGTTGGAATGTTCAACAATCAATAAACCTGACTCCTTCAACAACTCATATTCAGCGACCATTTCAGGAATCCTTTCTATTCCTGGAAGGGAATAAGGGGGATCCGCAAAAATGATATCGAACGATTCTTTATTTCCTTTTAAATATTGGAAAACATCCATCCTTAAAAATTGGATATGCTCCTCGATTCCTAATTCTTTTGCAGTGTCCTTGGCCAATCTTACACAACCCGAATAGTTTTCGATAGAGGTGATGTCCGTACAGCCTCTCGATGCCCACTCAAAAGACATGCCTCCAAAGCCGGCAAACAAGTCTAAAAATCTGACTTTTTCAGGTTCGTATCGATTCAGTAATGTATTGATAATCGCTTCGCGGGCTCTATCCGTGGTAGGTCGGGTCTTCCATTTTTTTTTGCCGTCGGGGCCGAATTTACGCCCCTTGAGGCTTCCTCCTATAATTCGCATGATGCTAAAGCAAATAAATCAAAAAAGCGATGTTTCCCAAAGGCTGGAAACTTATCGTCAAATTGCCATATTTTAATAATGGGTGTGAACGAAATATGGTTCACGTAACGGTAAACTCTTTGATACAATTCTCCTTGTATATTGATTTCCCCGGAAAGGAAAACGGGCGTTTCCTTCGGGTCAAGAGAGAATCGGTTGTATAGGAGTAGGACGTGATACAAAAAATCACCGGATGTCTGATATTCAAAAGAATTGAAAATGGTCATTTCACCCTTGTTGAACAGTGAGATGTCCATCTGTTCGTTTCGGATATGAATATATATACCGGTTGGCCCATTGGTTTGGTGGTGATAATGCCATCCCAACATCAAAGCTGTCGAATAGTGCATGAATTTCCCGTAAGGGAATGCCGTTTTCGAAACCGCCATCAAATCTTTGGGACAAGCATAAACATTGTGGGATTTGTTGAAGGGCAAAAAATCCGAATGAGTTTTGGATTTGGGGGATACCGATGCCGTAGTAGATAAATAAGTGACCTTGTCCTCGGCCCTGAAAAGACGGTCGGGAACAATTGTACTCGGATGGCATTCCATCATCACCCGCACTTCTTTAAAATCACGGCTAAGTACCTTGTCTTTTTTTAGGAGGGATGAAAAATCCGCTTTTTCACCCAGAGCAACCGAGCCGATATTCAAGACTTGGGAACCATGGGTGATTAAATACGAAATACCGTTTACCCCTAGTGAAAGGGATAAACGGTAGTCCTTAGTGTCGGCAATGTTAAATTTGCCCGATTTCATCGGTTGAAATTTTATTCCCAATTCCCCGAAGTTGTCGGTTTCCTCATGTTTCCGAATTGAAGCTTTTCTTCCGGATCGAAATTAGGATCATAACGCTGGAATCTTTCCAATACATCCTCTCCTGAAAATTCGGCCATGAATGATTTGATAGGGACACTAACCTGTACGACCGGAACCAATGTTGATTGATACGTTACAGTATCAGCCGATAATTCGAACATTTGTCCATCTGTGAAAGGAATGAACTCCAAAGAATCCAAGTTGATGCCTAAACTTCCTACTAGAGAATCTTTCATGGATACCATCGTTACCTTCCTAACAATATTGTCTCCGGCATCTGCGTCACCGATGATACTGACCAATTCAAAACTATCTGTAGAAATGACTTGGCGAAGAGAGTCATAAGTGGGTGAATATCCTTTTTTTACACTACGAAAGGCCAGTTGGGCTTCCCTGATATCTTCCAACTTTGAAACAACTGCTTTCTTTCTCTTTGAATATTCCTCTTGGAACCCAATCGGCTCTTCAATGCTTTTAATCAGCACGAAAATCAAGAAAATAATGATAACAGCTAAGATGGCGTTTATGATGTATTTCATCTATTGTGTTTTATTCAGATAAATGGAAATTATGCTGTACGCTGCAATATTAATATTTTTTACCTAAATCCTACACCAATCGCCGTGCATTTTTCGGTAGACTTCATTGCGATTGGTCAATTAT
>JAHDCE010000414.1 GCA_020630045.1 Saprospiraceae bacterium
ACACCAGTGGAGACGCAATGCATTGCGTCTCAAACCTCTCCATCCACTTTGAACCCTTCTCCAGATTTGACAAGACTGAAACACAAGCGGAGACGCAATGCATTGCGTCTCAACACTCCCATTTTCCCAAACCGTACTCTTTACCCCATTAAACATCAAAAAAAATTCACCATGAAAAAATTCACCTGTATTTTCACCCTAGGAGCAACCCTCTTTCTAGCATCCTGTTTCCACAAAACCATGCCACCGAAAGAACCCTATAATGTACGAGTAATCAACTGTTATGAAGCATACGACTCAATTGTCGCGTCAGACAGCACATTCCAAACCGACCAACTCATATATGTCATACAATGCCTAGAAGGATCTTACCTTGACGACAGCATCACTTTCACCAATATGAAAGGAGAAATCGTGGATATAGACAATATCAAAAAGCCCATACTGATTCGAGCTTTTTCCTCCTGGTGCAGACCATGTATAGAAGAAATCCCGGCACTCAATCAAATCATAGAAGACTACAGCGACCGAGTAGAATTCATCGGGTTGACTTGGGATGCGGAAGAGCGTTTCAAAAAACACCGAGACAAATATCATGACAACATCAACATCATCAATGCCAAAGAAGAAAAAGACATTTCCGACCAAGTATTGATCGACCATCCGAAATTCAAACACCGCCTCCCATTCCCTACCTCCTATTATATCACACCCGACAAAGAAATCGCAAAGGTATTCCTAGGAGGATTTCAAACCAAGACCCAAGTAGTACAAGGCGATTCGATCGTAGAAATCCAAATCATGACAGAACAAGAATTATACGATATGTCATACGAAACATACAGTACTTACCTTGACTCCCTTATCACCATTCAATAACTCCGGATACCGAATGATATAACCCCAAAACAACTTCCCCCGTAAGCTATCCACTAATAAGCGCACAACTTTTCACTTTTCACCACACACTTCTCTTATCTTCGCGCTATGACAGATGCATTCATTTATGACGTAGTGCGTACACCCCGGGGCAAAGGAAAAACCGGAGGAGCGTTGTACGGCACCAAACCCATAAAGCTTCTCACCACAGTCCTAGAAGCGATTCGGGAAAGAAACAACATCGTAACCCGCGACATCAACGACCTATTTGTAGGATGCGTGACCCCCATCCATGACCAAGGAGGCAATATCGCCAAGGCCGCATTGCTTGACGCCGGCTGGGACAAAACCGTACCCGGCATGCAACTCAACAGGTACTGCGGTTCCGGCCTAGAAGCCATCAATCTCGCCGCTATGAAAATCAGGGCAGGTTGGGGCAATTGGACATTGGCAGGAGGCGTGGAAAGCATGAGCCGCGCTCCGATGGGCTCCGATGGCGGACCGCTATTGTTCGATCCATCCGTACTAACCAAAACCGGACACATCCCACAAGGAGTCAGTGCCGACCTCATCGCCTCACTAGAAGGATTCACCCGCAGGGAATTGGACGAATACGCGCTTACCTCACAACAAAGAGCAGCACAAGCCATCGAACAAGGACATTTCGACAAATCCATCATTCCCGTTTACGATGACAACGGCTTGCCCATCCTTCTAAAAAACGAATATAACCGCCCATCCACCACCATTGACGGTCTAGCCCTTTTACAACCCGCTTTCGCGGAAATAGGCAAATCGGGATACGACGACATCGCCCTTTCCAAATATCCCATTATTGCCAAAATCGATCACCACCACACCGCCGGCAACAGTAGTGGAATCGTGGACGGTGCCGCTATGGTGTTACTCGGCAACGAACAAAAAGGAAAAGAACTCGGTATCCGACCAAGAGCGAAAATATTATCTGCGGTCACCATTAGCGTAGAACCTACCATCATGCTCACCGGCCCGGGGCCAGCTTCATTGAAAGCCTTGGAATACGCCGGCATGAAAAAAGAAGACATCGACCTCTGGGAAATGAATGAAGCATTCGCCGCTCCCGTTCTCAAATTCAGGAAAGACCTCGATATCGATCCCGATAAACTGAACGTCAACGGAGGAGCCATCTCACTAGGACATCCTCTAGGAGCTACCGGAGCCATATTACTAGGAACACTACTCGACGAACTGGAACGAAGGGACCTCAACACAGGACTCGTCACCCTTTGCATCGGCGGAGGAATGGGCATCGCAACCGTTATAGAACGGGTTTGATTCAATATTGGAAATTAGTCTTGCGGACATGATCAAATATCAAAAAGACACTGACAACATCGTCACGCTCCGACTCGATATGGAAGGGCGGAAAGTCAACATCATCAACCATGAAATCGGTGATGCCTTCATCCCCGTTATCGACCACCTCAAAGCAGAAAAAGCCAAGGGAGAACTCAGGGGCATCATACTCACTTCTGACAAAAAAACATTCTTGGCAGGAGGGGATTTGGATTACCTCTATCAATCCCATTCCGCTAAAGAAGTGTTCGATTATTCCGAAAGGCTCAAACGATTTTTCCGTGATTTGGAAATGCCGGGAGTTCCCGTAGTCGCCGCCATGAACGGAACCGCATTGGGAAGCGGATTCGAACTGGCATTCGCTTGTCATTATCGAATTGCCATCGACACCAAAAATTCTTACCTGGGCTTCCCGGAAGTTCGACTGGGACTCATGCCCGGTAGCGGAGGAATCATCCGATTGCTATGGTTGTTTGGGATAGAAAAAGCCTATAAAATATTATCAAAAGGAAAACGATACACTCCCAAAGAAGCCCTACTGGAAGGTATCATCAACGAGCTTGCCACTGACGAAGAGGACATGATCGAAAAGGCGAGGAATTGGTTATTGAACACACCCACCGGTATTCAACCTTGGGACATTCCGGACACCCCCATTCCGGGAGGAAGACCGCATGAACTCGATACGGCCAAAGTCATTGCCCGACTCGCCGCTGAAAACTTCAAACGATACCGCAATTTATATCCGGCACAAAACATCATCTTGGAAACCTTGGTGGAAGGGGCCAAAGTCGACTTCGATACCGCCTGCCTCATTGAATCGAGGAACTTCACGAAATTGATATTGAGCCAAGAATGTAAGAACATGACCAAATTATTCTGGTATGATTTCAACTCCATAAGGCAAGGAGATAGCCGCCCTAGGGGATTCGGCAGATTCCGTCCTAGGAAAGTCGGTGTTATCGGTGCCGGTCGAATGGGTATCGGCATTACCTTCTCCTGCATCATGAACGGCATCGACGTCATCCTGAAAGATGTCAATGAAAGTGTCGCCAAACGAGGAGTCAAAAGGGTGGCCGAACTGCTCGATAAAGAAATCAAAGAACAACGCATGGTCAAGGAGGAAAAAGAACACCTCCTCAGATTAATTCATCCCACAGAAAAATTCAAAGATTTCGACGCTTGTGATTTGGTCATCGAAGCGGTTTTCGAAAATCCTAGAATCAAACAGAAGGTAGCAAAGGATTCCGGTAAACACATGGATGAATATACCTTCTTCGGTTCCAATACCGCTTTGTTGAGTATCGAACACCTTTCCAGCGCCTTCCCCTATCCGGAAAATTATATCGGACTCCGGTTCTTCGCTCCGGCCGATACTTGTCCTTTGGTAGAAGTGGTCAAAGCGCCGGGTACATCTGACGAAACCATCGCCAGAGCCTTCGATTTTGTCAAAAGAATCAGAAAGACACCCATCGTCATCAAAGACAATCCCGGATTCTATGCAGCACGGGTCGAAAACGTTTACATCTTGGAAGGCATACAGTTGTTATTGGAAGGTTACCCGCCCGCCATTATCGAAAACGCTTGTATCCTTTCCGGAATGCCAAAGGGAGCTTTAGAACTCGCGGACGAACGCTCACTGAAAATGGTGTTGAAGGCCGAGCGGCAAGCCGCCGAAATTTATGGTAGCAAATACATCATCCACCCTGCCGTGGAAGTCTTACAAAAAATGGAAGAAATCGAACGCACCGGTAAATTTCATGGTGCCGGATTCTACAATTATATTGACGGAGAAAAAGATGGTTTCTGGGAAGGGCTCGAAGAACTTTTCCCCGTAACCAAACAAGACACCTATCTGGAATATTTGGAAGAACGACTACTTTTCGCACAAGTACTGGAAGCCGTTTGGTGCTTACAAGAAAAAATCGTTTCCACTGTGGCAGAAGCCAATATCGGAAGTGTCTACGGATGGGGATTCCCCGCATGTAAAGGTGGAGTCATTCAATATGTCAATCAATATGGGATAGAAGATTTCTTCAAGCGAGCCAAAGAATTTGAAAATGAACACGGCCCAAGATTCATCGTTCCGAAAATCCTCAGGGAAAAAGGTAAAATTGAATAAATAGATGTTATCACGAAATTTTTTGTATAAGTACCTGACCAAAAGTAATCGAATAATGATTTTCAATGGTATTTTTGTTTTAGTCGAGGGAAGCCCGGAAACTGGTAGCCGTAGCTACCAAG
>JAHDCE010000001.1 GCA_020630045.1 Saprospiraceae bacterium
ACATGAATCGCATCCATGAAAACATCCTCCGCATCCGCACGCGAACAAGAGTCGTACTGTTGTAGCTTTTGTACACAATGTCCAAAGTGTTCGGCAAACACACGACCCAATGGAGTATTGTCTCCATTTCGAATCTTTGTCAAATCTTGTTCTGAAAGTTGGTGCATCAGCAGTCAGATGTAAACAGCTTCTTAATTGACCGAGATTCCCTTATTATTTATCAAAGTGGGGAATAGGTAAACATTTGGAAACGAACTTTAACACATGTGCAACAAGTTCTTGTTTCCAAATGACAAATATACGAAGAGGGATGAAAGAATTTTTGCCGGTACTTAGAAGCTGTTCCCTATATTTGACCAACATCATTTCAAAGTTGTGTGCCAAAGGGGATTGAAAACAAATAAAAAATTTAGAAAAGGAGGCGAGAAAGGTGTTTCTGACCTCTGTTTGACTAGTAAAAAGACGAAGTCTTTTTACATTACAATGGTTTTGATCTTTTTGAATCTAGCCGCTGTATATCAGATTCACGCCCAAACACCGGCTGAAACCTTAATCGAAAAAGCCACCCAACTGCGTGACTCGGCCGACTATTCGGCTTCCAATATGGAATTGGAAAAAGTACTTGGACTTTTGGCCCATCAAGAGGCTCCGGAACAAAAAATCAAAGTCAGAAACCTCCTTGTGGACAATTATATTTCCTTACGGAAAATGTCAACGGCCGATTCCCTCCTTCAAATTAATATTAAAGAAGCGGAAGCCCGCTTGCCCGCAGACCATTACGAGTACGGAGCTTGTTTGAATTTGGCAGGGAAAATAAAATTCAATACCGGCAAAGTTTCCGAAGCCTTAGCGTATTTTAATAGAACCAAAGAAATTTGGAAGAAAACACTAAAATCCGATCACTCGGAATGGCTACGCATTAATGAAAATATAGGCGTTTCCCACGCCCGTATGGGACAACTGGACGAGGCGATCAAACATTTATATGAAGTAGCCGGGATAAGAGAAGAATCGCCTGATGTTAATCTTAAAAAATTAGCGACAACCTACAATAATGTCGGGATGTTAAGTCGTGCGACGGGCGATTATGTAAAAGCCTTGGAATACCTTGAAAAAGCTTTGGATATTCGAAAAAAAATATTTGATGAGAATCATCCTGAAATTGCTTTTTCAAGTAACAACTTAGGAATTTTATATATGGAATTCGGTTCCTATGAAAGAGCCTTGGGGCTGTTTAATCATTCCCTTGATATAAGGAATCGGCAAGCAGATGTGAATAGATACGAACTGGGGAAGATTAATAGTAATATCGGAGTGCTGTACAAAAAAAAAGGACAGTATGAATTGGCTCGGAAATACTTGGAAAATGCAATCGGATTCGTTGAAGAAAGTCCTTCTCCTAAAGTGTGGGCTTATTACAATAACTTAGGGACGATATGCTTTGTTTTAAAGCAATATGAAGAAGCTGGAATAAACTATGAAAAAGCAAATGATATAATATTTGAAAATCCTGATAAGTTTACTTATGAATCGGCTGTTGTGTCATATAATATCAGTGAGTTGAACAAAGCGAAAGGGGATTTCAAAAAGTCAATTAAAAATAGTGAATTTGCAATAAATACCTATAGCCGTTTCTTTTCTTCCAATCATCCAAATGTGCTAAAGTCCAAAAAGCATTTAGCGGATATTTATTTAGAAAATCAAGAATTGGAAAAAGCTTCCGGTTTATTGGACGAAATCATTGATAGCGTTGAAGTTAGGGACTTTGTATCCTGGTGGGTAGCCTTGGAGGTTTTGAATTTGAAAACGGACCTACATTTGATGAAATACAAGGAGTCAGGCGAAGTGGAGTGGCTTGAATCCTCCTTGGAAATATTGGAGCGCGGAGATAGCTTAATCTCCGAATTACAGTTTTATTCTCACGAAGACGAAGATCGGTTGAAACTGAACGAGTCGTTGTCTTCATGGTATAAATCCGCTATGGACGTGAATGCCGGATTATATCAACAAAAAGCGAGTGATTCCTGCTTGGGAAAAATGTTTGGGTATGTCGAAAAAAGCAAGGCCAATACATTAATGCAATCCATTCGATCCAATGAAGCATTGAGGTTTTCCGGTGTCCCGGAAAATATGTTGGAACAGGAAGGCGATTTGTCCAAAGAAATTCGTTATCTAGAATCCAAGTTGAGTGCTGCTTTATTAAAAAAGGATTCGGTAAAAATTGCAAGATATGAGCGAAAACTGTTCAATAAAAAAGAAGGATATTCGGCACTGATTAATCAATTGGAAATCGACTGTCCCGAATATTTTGAATTGAAATATAAGCCTGATGATATTTCCTTGGAAAAAGTAAAAAATAACTTAGAACAAGATGAAGTATTATTGCAATATTATCTTTCAGATACTCTCTTGTATGTGCTGAAAATAACAGTTGATAATGCCCAACTGTTTTCCTTGGATGTCGGAATCGGATTTACTGATTCAGTGGCTCATTTTATTACAATAATTACGGAAGGAAAAAGGAGTTTCGATCCACTATTATATGAAAATGAATTAAATGTTTTTTCAAAACAATCCAGACACTTTTATAAATTGGTATTGGAACCCTTGCTTCCCGATGTTTCCGCCTACAAGCGTTTGATTATTTTGCCGGATGGAATACTACACTACATGCCATTTGATGTCTTACTGACAGATGATGTGAAAGAAGAAATGAAGGTGTATAATTCATTACCATATTTGATTAAACGTGTTCCGATTACATACGGGATTTCGGCAAATATCCTGTTTCGTGAAAATCGTACTTCGGATTGGAATGACAACAGCCCCTATCTTGGCTTTGCAGCTGACTATAAAAATACTGAATTGGTCGAGTTACCCGCAGCCCAAAAGGGGGTGTTGCAATTGGCAGATAAACTAGGAGGGCAAGCGATTGTTGGCCCTGCCGCCACAAAAAAACGATTCACGGATTTGGCGGAAAGTAGTAGGGTACTTCACTTGGCATTACATGGTATTCTCTCTGATGAAACCCCGATGTTGTCAGCGCTTGAGTTTTCAATGAACACGGACACCACCCAATCGGCCAAATTGACCGTACAGGAAATCTATAATTTAAATGTCCGGGCAGAATTGGTGGTTCTAGGTGCCTGCCAAACCGGAACAGGGGCCATTCGCAAAGGAGAAGGAGTGATGAGTATCGGAAGGGCCTTCTCATATGCCGGCGGCACAGGAATGGTCATGAGCCTTTGGAGTGTTCCCGAGTGGCAAACCACAAAGATTGTCGATGATTTTTTCAATGGCATATTTCAAAACTTGTCCAAAGATGAAGCCCTTAGACAAGCTAAACTGAATTATCTGCAAAATACACCCCCTCGCACGGCCCATCCCGTATTTTGGGCAGGTATGAACTATTCGGGGCATCCCGCTCCCATTACATTCGAGCGAAAATCGAATCACTGGATGTGGATGCTTGGAGGAGTCTTTACTATTTTAGCATTCATTTTGTTCCAAATTGTCCGGAAGCACCCCAAAATTTAAAAAAGTCAGGCACGGAAATAAAAAAAATCGCTTCTTGTGTTTACCTTTTAAGATTCCCATAACATAAGAGGAAATACCCGACAAAAAATTGCAACCCGATTCAAGTAAGGAACGGTCAAAAAATAAATTCGATAAATTGATACTTTGGATTTTGGATTTAGACAAGGCAAAAAACGTAGGCGACGCAGCGCGTCGGCGAGGCTTTTTAACGAAGTATAAATTCAAAAGACACATTAGCAAATGTCGAACTTATTATTTGAACGTTCCTAAAACACAACAAGCTAGCGAACGGTTAAAAACATCATTATGCAATTAAAACCACGACGAATCAAAATACTTACCTTCCATTTCATCATTGCGATAGGCCTACTTTTGCCACTCGATACCATTGCTCAAGATGAAGAGCCGACGCTTCTAGAACAAGCTACGGTAGGCTCGGAACCGGAGATGCACAATTGGGCCATCGGTTTGAAATTGGGTACGATGGGGGTAGGTTTGGACATTTCTCGAAGAATCAACAACTCCCTAGGCATCCGGGTCGGAGGTTCTTTTCTAAGGACTAAAATCGACCAATTCAGTGATAGCTTCAAAGCCTTCTTGACTCGTGAAGTACAACTGGCCGGCGGTAACTTGTTCTTGGATTACTATCCCGGAAAAAATCTGGAAAAAAGAAAATTCCACCTCACCTTCGGAGCGATTTACAACGCATCTCGAATCAATATTACCGGCGATCCCGACAATGACGAATACCTGATCGGAGATTACCAAGTGACAAGAGGGGAAATCGGAAGCATCTTCCTGGAAGCGAACCCCGGATTGAAAATCAATCCTTATTTGGGTATCGGAATCGGGCAATTGCCAAGTGTGAAACGCTTGTCCTACAACCTGGATTTAGGAGTGATGTACGCCGGTAAGCCATCCATCTCCCTAGATGCCTCGGGTATGGTGACACCGACCGGCGAACAAGACGCTCAGGTGGAAGAAAACATGAAGTGGTTAAGGATCATTCCTTATATCACCTTACAATTAGCATACAATTTTTAATGAGGAATTTAATCTCTTCAGAATCGGCGATTCTGAAGAATCATCTATTACAGTAGAGTTATGAAAAGGATTAAAATATTTTTATTGATGGCTTGTTCCATCATGCTTTGGAACTCCTGCGAGAAATTAGACCCATTGAACGAAGTCGATTTGATCGTAGATGCGAATCTCATCAAAACGACTGTCAATATCATGTTCGTAGATGCCAAAACCCGGGAACCCATCGGCTTTGGAACGGACAAGGTGATTCAAGTGACCGTCCACGGAGCGAATCGAGATGATGTCGTAGATGTGACCGGTATCCAAAAAGAAGTTTATAGGACAGCCGGTGGTTTCGTCGGTGTCGGACTAGAACCCGATGTCGTTCCGACCGAAGCGAATCCGGTCAATTTTACCTTAGTGGCGCATACTTCCGGGTATTTCAGTACGAGTGTGCCGGTTGTACTTGGACAAGAATCACATGAAACCCTCGAAGTACCCATGGTGGCTTACGACAATCCACCGGAAGGGGTCACGATAGCTACTCGGATCAATACCACTGCTGTCGGTGGTGTCATCCAAACAGAGGCGACTGTCGTTACGCCTGTTGTTGCGGCGACCAATACCAAGGCGGAGGTCATTATCCCCGAAGGTATTACCATGACGGATGCCGATGGCAATCCGCTCCAAGGAGAAATCAAAACCCGGGTCGGTTATTTTTCTAATGTCGGAGACGCTTCTTTACAAGCATTCCCGGGAGGATTGACCACCAATGTCAACGATGGAGGTCTTCAAGAAGAAATCAATTTCTTCTCGGCAGGTTTTGTCGCCATCGAAATTACAGATGAAAATGGACGTGCCGCCAAGAACTTCAGTGGTGGAACGGTTCAGTTATCCGTTGAAATCGCTGCGGATACATACAATCCGGATACGGAAATGCCCGTACAGCCCGGAGATATCATTCCATTGTGGAGTTATGATGAAGAAACCGGTGAATGGTTCAAAGAAAGTGAAGTAGCCATTTCGGGCCCACTACCCAACGGCAACCTTTTGGCTACCGGCCAACTCGAGCATCTTTCCTACTGGAACTGGGACTGGAAATGGGGTTGGGTCTGTTGGTGGGGCGCTCAGCTCGGACTTCGCAGTAACGAATTTACGGGTTGGTTTTCAGGTCGTATTTATGCTTATCGTGTTTGGGATAACGCACTGTTGAAGTGTTCCTTTATCCGGGATTTCGTAGGAGATAATATTCGATTGTTGCGTGTGCCGGGAGGTATGCCTGTCCGATTCGAAATATAC
The DNA here is from genome assembly GCA_020630045.1 of Saprospiraceae bacterium. Classification (GTDB taxonomy): domain Bacteria; phylum Bacteroidota; class Bacteroidia; order Chitinophagales; family Saprospiraceae; genus JAHDCE01. Next base: position 5,860 of record JAHDCE010000001.1, read on the forward strand.
GATTTGTGTGGGGGGCTAATGGGCTCCACTGTCGTGAATAACCTTTGTGATGGAGGATTACATCCCATTGATTTGGCCGCTCCATGCGGAGGAGGCAATGTCCTTCAACCCGTTAATATCCGCTTGAGCGGAATTTGTGAAAATCGTCCGGGGGTAGTTATTCGCCCATCTACTGTTTTCTGGTATTACAATATGAACAGGAATATCTGGAGCGTCGGATTTTTGACCAACGGTCTAGCGACGGTTAACGTATTTGTCGGTGAACCATATTTAGTTGCGGTTTACCACAACAATCAACTTTATCAATATCAAGTGACGCCTTCTAGTACGGATGACGTCATACTGGAAAATATATTACTGACGGCAGCACAATGTAATCAGTTGTAGCGTCGCTAACTAAGATTTGTTTTCAATCAATACCCTTGTCCCGCCATCGAAGTCTCGATGAGCGGGACATTTTATTGGATTGGTATTAGTCCCTTATTTCCTTCCACCGCCTTCACCTCGTCCCCGAATGCCTCTGTTTCCATTTTTTGGTGGTTCGGGAGCGGTCTCCGACTTAGGAGCTTCTCCGCCGAATTGGGGTTCGACTACAGCTTCCAATGTCCAATTTTTACGGAGTTCATCCAGTGTTTTTACAAATATTTTTTCAGGTTGTAACCCCTTATCATAATCACCGCTGTCCTTTTTACCATTCCTGTTGATGTCCTCGATAATCGTAAGTTGGTATTTCCCTGCGGGAAGGGTTTTGTAGGTTTGAATAAAAGCCGTGTCGCTTTCGACGACCACTTTATCCAACAACTCGTCTTTCGGAGTCCTTAACTCCAATACATATTGAATCGTACTGTCCGGAAACAATACTTTTAAATTCATTTCTCCGAATTCCTCATCACCCAACACCTTTACCGGCTGAATGAGTGTATCATGTGTTTGTCCGAATATATCCGTAACACAGCCCGGTAAAAATTCAAGGATATATTTCTTTTCTGCTTGATAAGCCAATGTGATTTGAAGGAGCCGTTCCTCCGATCCGACTTCAAGGATTTTTTCCCCTAGGTACGGAACCGAATCCACTAAGACTTGAAGTAGGGAAGTATCCACTTTCGCAATGGGACGCTCAAACTCTATTTTTGCATATCCCTTGGTGTGTATTTCTTGGGTCGACCGATTGTCCCTAGGCGTCAATTCTCCCTTCGTTTTGAAAGGAGGTATTTTAAATTCAACGGTATCTTTTAAGTTTTCCTTATCGGAAATATATATCGTCCTTTCCTGTAAAGTCGCCGTGTCCGCATACCAGATAATGATAGAATCCTTGACCACTTCCGTATAATATTGGTCGAATGCCTCACTCACATCAACATCCACAGTACTAGGAGGTTGATTGAATTCCATCCTTATCTTTCCATACTCCCGGTCTTCATAATCGACAAAACTCATCGGAAGGTCTTCCTCGAACAAAGACAAGGAAATAGACAATTTGGAAGAATCCGTAATGATGATGGGGTCTTTTTGGAATGCGATTTTCTCATTCGGTAAATCGAACTGATAATTGTAATTATTGTCCACCAATCCGAATATTCGGAAGGTGTCCGATTTTAAATAATTAAACTTGAATTGGCCGCTCGCATCGGTTTTGGTAAAATAATAAGGTCGTGAAGTTCTAATCACGCTGTCCGCTAAATTTTCATACAATAATACATATGCGTCTTTGGCCGGTTGTTTGGTCGCCAAGTCCACTACCTTTCCAGAAATGCTTAGAGAGTCCAGGGTCGGTCCGGTGGAAAATACGAATTGCATATCAGGCGGAACATTACCTTCCGTCAAATCTTTGATGGCATTTCCGAAGTTAATAATATAAGTCGTGTTGGGTTTCAATTCTTCGGATTCATCGAAGGTCACTGTCACCGTTTTTTTCCTGAGTTTGATTTCAGGACGTTTGTCCATCGGAGGAGAAATGACTACTTGGTTAAAAGCATCTGTCAAGGTTATCCATTCGTCAAAAGTCAAGCTGATCTCCCGATCCGTAAAATTTGTGGATGGACTTGGTGTAGAAGTCAAAGAATCCAGTTTGGGAGGTGAAACATCTCTAGGGCCTCCTTGTGGCATCGACGGATTAGCACATCCGAACCAAGCAGTCACAATACAGAAGACAAGGAATTTGAAAATGAATCGCATTAATGATATTTAAACTTCCGTGATAGAACGAAAAGGGGCAAAGTTATGGTTTGAATATTATTATGACCTAGTACTTCATCATACTTTTACTCCAAATGACAGATGTGAAATTAAAAAAGATGTCTTGGCTTAAGGAGGTAGAGTTGAAGAAAACAAAAAACTAATCCATCCTATTGGGTTATCGGAAAGTTATGATGGAGAAAAGTATTTTTTAAAAGCAAAAAAAATCATATCATTGAACTTGTTTATGAATGATCACATGGGGGATGAATCTGGATGTTGTATTGATTTAAAGCACGAGAATAGCCTGGTACTCCTAGGCAAAACTTTTCAAAACACAGGATTAATATAAAAGAGGATTTTGCGAGCATGTGAGCTATTTTTAAACAAGTTTGATTTGGGTGGTTCCGGGGTGCCCGGATTTTTCCTAGACAAGTTCCTGAAAAAGAATTGCCCTGAATACAAATTATATCTCAATAATGAGATATGAAATAGTACCAAAATCATTGAGAATCCGTCCAAAAATTGTGAAATTGACTGTGAGATTAAGCCTATTCGTTCCATTGTTCATCATGTTATTTTATTTGCCATTGAATCACAAGGGCATCACTAAAAATACAAGTGTGGATGAAGAAGAGTACATCCGACAAAGGGATGCATGGGTGGATAAAACATTCAATACACTAACGGAAGACGAAAAAATCGGTCAACTCTTTATGATCCGAGCCCATTCGGATAAAGGATCCGAACACATCAAGAGCATTGAAAATTTAATCAAAGATTACAAGGTTGGCGGATTGTGCTTTTTTCAGGGAACACCTGAAAAACAAGTGGAATTGCTCAACAAATACCAAGCACTATCTCCCAAGATTCCTTTGATGGTTTCTATGGATGCCGAGTGGGGTTTAGGTATGCGATTTAAAAAAAATGCGGTTAGCTTTCCCCGCCAATTGATGCTAGGAGCGATACAGAATGACAAATTGGTATATGACTTCGGAAAGGAAGTCGCCCGTGAACTTAAGCGAATCGGAGTCCATATCAATTTCGCCCCGGTTGTCGATGTCAATAACAACCCCTCCAATCCGGTCATCAATGACCGTTCGTTTGGCGAAGATCGTTACAATGTTACTGCCAAGAGCTATATGTATATGATGGGGATGCAAGATCATGGTGTCATGGCTTGCGCCAAACATTTTCCCGGACACGGAGATACCGATGTTGATTCGCATTATGACTTGCCGGTCATCAAGCATGGTCGCCAACGTTTAGATAGCATTGAACTATATCCTTTCAAGGTGTTGAGTCAGCACGGAATCCAAAGCATGATGGTCGCTCACTTAGCGATTCCCGCTATTGACAAAACGGCCAACCTGCCCATGACTTTGTCTTCGGCAGCCGTGACCGATTTACTAAAAGACGAAGTGGATTTCCAAGGACTTATTTTTACTGACGGCCTTGGAATGAAAGGGGTAACCAAACACCACAAGCCCGGACAACTGGAGGTCAAAGCCCTCAAGGCGGGAAATGATGTCCTGCTCTTGCCTCAAGATGTAGCGGCGGCCCACAAGCAGATAAAAGAAGCATTGTTCAAAAAGGAACTTGATAGGACATCTTTTGAAAATAGCGTAAAGAAAGTATTAGCGGCTAAATACAAGTTGGGACTTACTTCTTTTTCTCCCGTCTCCACTTCCGGTATCCGGGAAGATATCAGCGGAGAACAAGCACGGTCTATGAAAAGGAAATTGGTGGTTGGTGCCATGACCTTGGTTCGTGACGATGCCGCTTTGATGCCGTTTAAAGATTTGAGCGGACGTTCATTCGCCACGCTTTCTATCGGCTCCGCATCTTTGACTCCATTCCAAAAACAAGTGTCCAAGTATGTTGATGCAAGTCATTACAATACGACAAAAAGTGTATCCAATGCTTCTTCACTCCTTTCCTTGTTGAAAGGAAAAGAAACCGTTTTTGTCAGTCTTCACGGTATGAGCAGTAGTGCGTCCAAAGAATTTGGAATTACTCCGCAAACCGTCTCCTTCCTTCAGAAATTGAGCAAGCAGAATAAAGTCTTTCTCGTCGTATTCGGAAATCCTTATGCCCTACGGTATTTTGACAATGTCGGAACAGTGTTGCAATGCTACAATGATGAAGATATGACCCAGGAAGTCGCCGCTCAATCCATATTCGGAACATATCCCATCAGTGGTCGGTTACCCGTCACCGCATCTCCTAGGAGCCGTTTCGATGACGGAATGGATATTGCTGCCCTTGGAAGATTGGAATATGATATTCCGGAAAGTGCCGGATTAGATAGTCGAATCCTAAGAAGAATCGATACCATTGCCCAAGAAGCGATTTCAAAAAAGGCGACACCCGGATTACAAGTTCTGGTAGCACGTCAAGGAAAAGTAGTCTTCCATAAAGCCTATGGACATCATACCCGGTCCAAGAAGAAAAGAGTGTCTTTGACTGATATATATGATGTTGCATCAGTGACGAAGGTAATGGCTTCCACCATTTCACTCATGCAATTGACGGAAGAAGGCAAAGTGAATATTAATGCGAATCTAGGATCTTACCTCAACGCCGCTAAGGGAACGAACAAGGAGAACTTGGTCATACGTGATATATTGGCCCACCATGCCAGACTCAAGTCTTGGATTCCGTTTTATGTAGAGACAGTCACCAAAAGCAAAAAGAATCCAAGGCCAAAGAAGGAATATTACCGCAAAACGAAAGGCGGCGAATTCAATACGCAGGTCACGGATAAACTATATATGAAAGATTCCTACAAAAAGGAAATGTGGAAACAAATCTGGGAGTCCGAACTAAGAACCAAAACAGGATATAAGTATAGTGATTTAGGATTTTATATGGCTGCGGCATTGGTAGAAGAGCAAACCGGCAAACCACTGGATCAATTTGCCGATGAGACATTTTACAAACCGTTAGGTCTCCAAGCTACGACTTTTAACCCTAGGGAAAAATTCCCTGTAGAAAGAATCATTCCTAGTGAAAACGACAAATATTTTCGACGTCAAAACGTTCAAGGGCACGTACATGATATGGGGGCGGCGATGCTAGGCGGAGTAAGTGGCCATGCCGGCCTGTTCACAACTACCAACGACCTTGCGGTTTTGTCCCAAATGTTACTCAATGGAGGTTATTATGGCGGAAGGAACTATTTGAACCCATCTACCATTCAAACCTTCACCACGAGACACTACGCCAGTACAAGGAGAGGAATAGGTTTCGACATGAAAGAAAGGGACGGTTCACGTAGTCAGAATATGGCTCCCGAAGCATCTGACAGTACTTATGGGCATCTCGGATTTACAGGAACCGCCGTCTGGATCGATCCGGAGAAGGAACTGTTCTGCATCTTTTTGTCTAACCGTACCCATCCCGGTATGAATAATTATAAACTCAATAAGCTGGATATCCGTCCTAGGGTTCAGACTGCCGTATACGATGCCATCCTTCCTGATGTGCAGTAAGGTTTACATCGTTGTCTGATTATCAGGATTGGTTTACCTTTGCGTTCCGCAATACGGGAATTCAACATTAGATATTATTTAAGTGGGAAGGAGAAAAAAGAAATTAATAGAAAACTTGCTGATTACCGGCACGGCTGACAAAGGCAAGTGCATAGGTAAAACCGAATCCGGGCAAGTGGTTTTTGTAGAAGGCGTAGCTCCCGGAGATGTCGTGGATGTCTTGATTCTGCGAAAGCGGAAAGGCTTTTTGGAAGGGCGGCTACAAAATATCAAATCCTTATCGAAAGAACGTGTTGAGCCCGTCTGTAAACATTTCGGTGTTTGTGGCGGTTGCAAATGGCAACACATTCCCTATGAAGCACAGTTGCGACATAAAAACGATACCGTAAAAAATGCCTTGCAACGAATTGGAAAGGTCGATGTCGAAGCCTTCGAACCCATACTGGGAGCGGCCGAAACCGAATATTATAGGAATAAACTCGAGTTTACGTTTTCTTGTAAAAGATGGCTAGAGGCTGATGAGTTGAACGAAGAGGAAATCTCTAATCGTCAGGATGTTTTAGGTTTTCATCGTCCTAGGGTTTTTGACAAAATCATTGATATTGATCATTGCCATTTACAACCTGCTCCTTCTAATGAAATCCGTTTGTTCGTCAAGGAAAAAGCCAAGGAGCTCGGCCTTTCATTTTTCGATATCAGGGAAAACCAAGGATATATGAGGAACCTGTTAATCAGGACTTCCTCCTTGGGTGAAACCATGGTGGTTTTCAGTTTTCATGAAGATGAAAAAGATACCCGTGAACAATTGCTGGATGCGGTTTGGGAAAAATTCGAATTGACCTCCTTGTGTTACACCATCAACACCAAAAAGAATGACAGTTGGTACGGTTTGGATGTTTTGGTCTATAAAGGCGAAGGAGTGATACACGAACAGTTAGGAGACGTCAAGTACAAAATAAGTCCTAAATCTTTTTTCCAAACAAATACTCGACAAGCCAAAGAATTATATGATATCGTTGTAGAGTTCGCAGGCATGACCGGTCATGAAAACGTATATGATTTGTACACCGGTACAGGCAGTATAGCATGCTATGTGGCAAAATCCTGCAAGCAAGTGGTAGGAATCGAAGAAGTAGAGGCCGCTATTGTCGACGCTGGCAAAAACGCAGCCATGAACGGAATTGAAAACACGGTGTTCTATGCGGGAGATGTCAAGGATATACTGACTGACCAATTTGCCGAAAAACATGGCAAGCCGGATATTTTGATTACCGATCCTCCTAGGGCGGGTATGCACAAGGATGTTATTGAGATGTTGCTTAAATTAGCATCGCCAAAGGTGGTCTATGTGAGTTGTAATCCGGCCACACAAGCACGTGATTTGAATCTCCTTTCGGAGAAATATGAAGTGAAAAAAGTAAGACCGGTGGATATGTTTCCACACACGCATCACATTGAGAGTGTTGCCTTGCTCCAATTGAAGGACTGATTGATTCCGGGAACATTTCTGCTCGAATCAAGATGAAATAAGGCGACAAAACAAAACTTATGGAAAAAACAGATACGGAATTATTGGCTAGGATACAACTTGAAATGCAACCATTCAAGCTTCCTTTGAGCAAAGCTTCCGATATGATTCTTGATCAAGGAATCAGTGAATACCCCATTTTCGTATTACATGGACAAGAGGTGGAAATTGGGATTCCCTTGTGGAAAAAAGGAGATCATGGACTGAAATGGTCGGTTCATGCATCCACTCTAGAAGAATTTGTAGCCAAGCAATTAATTACGGCTGACAAGGTTGAGAACTTCAAGGATGTATTCAAGCCTCCAAAGTCTCAGCTTTGTTGCTTCGTTCTAAGTGAACTGGGTGCAACTTTTATTTTTCTGCCACGTATCTAAATAGGTATCCTAAAACCGAGTTAAGGGATGATATCTAAACATTCCGAGCTTATAGAGCCTGTTAGAATTTGTTTTTCATAAATGTGAATCGCCAAGAAAGGTATTCGTGTTCATGATAATGACACACAAAGTTTTAATAAGCACTAAACCATTGAGACACTAAATACAGTGTGTAATAAGTTCTTTGAGGTATGGATTTTATTTCAAATCAATGAACACCCTGAGCCTAATTGCCCTAGCTATTAAGGCGAGGATGTGAAGCAGAGTTGGAATAAAAGACAATTTCAAAAATCAAAATTACTTTTTACACAGTGTACTAAACATTCTGAATTGCATCCTTTATCAGTACATAACAACGGGAAGCCACAAAAAGGCAATTATAATAATATCCTTCTTATAGAAGATAACATCGGTGATGCCCGACTCGTCGAGTTACTACTTGAAGAGACGGATTTGTTCGATTATAAAATTGTCAATGCTACCACCTTAGAAGAAGGAGTTACTACAATGGGCCAAAGCGTCTTTGATGTCGTTTTGTTAGACCTTACTCTCCCCGATAGTCGTGGTATGGAAACCCTGACCGAATTCATTTCCCATTTTCCTGAAGCCAATGTCATTGTATTGACAGGTTTAAAAAATAAAGAATTTGGCGTCATGGCCGTTCGTGAAGGGGCGCAAGATTACTTGGTTAAAGGCGAATTCGATTCGGATTGGTTGGCCAAGTCCCTCAAGTTTTCAATTGAACGGAATCAAATATTACAACGTCTGGAAGAGGCTCATAAAATGGCCTTGATCGGCCAATGGGAATACGATGTCGTCAAAGGCAAAATGACTGCCACGGATGTTGTTTATCAAATATTAGGATATCATCCTAGAGAGATTGAAATCACGGATGAAGTGATTGAGCAAGATTCTTCCCATTTACATTTTTTAAATAAAATCATAGAAAATGCCCTGAATGGAAAAGGGTTGAAACGGGATCTGGTCATCGTCAATAAATCGGGTGATGTTCGATATATTCATATACAATGCTCGGTTTCATATGATGTAGCCCAAAAGCCGGTTTCGATTAGCGGTGTGATGCAAGATATCACAGAAAGAAAACGATCGGAACAACTGGAGAAAGATCGGGACCTCGCTCTAGAATCATCAAAAATTAAAGACAAATTAATCGCTAGGGTCAGCCATGAAATGCGGACACCATTACATGCCGTAGTGAGTATGAGCAGTATGATCCGCGAAGACGGTTTGTCGAACCAACAACAAGGTTGGATGAGTACGCTCCAACACTCATCCCAGCATTTACTTGGAATGATTGATGACATCCTACAAATTTCAGCGATAAAAAACGGAGAAGAAGTAAAATTCAAATATCGCACCTTCGATTTGTACGATTTGATGTCGAACCTGTCTAATACATTCCAGAATTATCTGGAAAAGAAAAAAATCGTTTTCGAGATGGATATCAAATCCGATGTTCCTCGATACGTTGTAGGAGATACCAAGCGAATGGATCAAATATTTTACAACTTGGTAGGTAACGCTTTCAAATTTACCGACTCCGGAAAGATAGAAGTGGTTGCTAGCAAGATGAGACCATTGGACGATGGTAAAGTTCTGCTTAGATTTTCCGTTAAAGACACCGGTATCGGAATACCCGAAGAAAAATTGAATGATATCTTCGAGCCGTTTACAAGGGTAGACCATAAGAACAAAATTTACGAGGGAACCGGTCTAGGGCTATCCATTGCCTATAGTTTTGTCGAAATCCAAGGCGGAAAAATGTATGTGGATAGTGTAATGGGGGAAGGGTCTACATTTTACTTTGATTTGCCAATGAAAGTATCTTCGGAAGATCAGTTGGAGACAACTAGGGAAGATGAAGAAATTGAACCCGTCGCTCATGGTCCGTATAAGGTCTTAATGGCTGAAGACCACAAAATGAATCAATATATCGCCAAGAAAACCTTGGAAAAAGAATATGAAGGGATTCAAATTGAATTGACCGTTGTGGAAAACGGTAAAGAAGCGGTAGAATTATTGGAGAAAGAAAAATTTGATTTGGTATTGATGGATTTACAAATGCCGGTTATGGATGGCTATGAAGCTACCGAATATATCCGCACCCATCTATTTTCCGAAGAGGAGCTGCCGGTACTTGCTGTAACAGCCGATGCTCAGATTTCTATGGATGGAAAATTCAAGCAATTCAAAATGAATGATTTCGTATTGAAACCATTTGACAAAAAAGAAATATTTAAAAAAATATCGCACTACGCTAGTAAGAAATATTGAAACCTTAACCCATGGGAGTGAAACTTTACCAATATATCAATTTAGAATACTTGGAACTGATGGCAGACGGAGACATGGAGATGAAAAAAACCATGTTGGAAATGCTTTTGGATGAATTGCCGAACGAAGTGGCCAAAATGCCGGGCTTGTATGACAAGAGTGATTGGGACGGATTGCATAAACTGTCGCATAAACTGAAGTCTACCTTGTCTTTCGTAGGAAATGGAGAGATGGATAAAGCCAATGTCCAAATCGTCGAAATTTCAAGGGAAGTAACTGATACATCACTTTTGCCGGGCTACATTCAATCTATGCAACAATTTTGTGACAAGGCTTTGTCCGAATTGCACCAAGAATTTTCGAAACTTTAAATGATTATCCTATCTTTGCAATTCCTTCTATCAAAACATTTTTGATAGTTTGCATTTAGTTAGGGTATGAAAATTTTAATTTGCGAAGACGAAGAAATCATGTTAACTGCTTTGGAGTTCAGGCTCCGAAAACAGGGCTTCTCTGTGGTTAAGGCCGAAGATGGCAAACAAGCGGTTTCTATTTTGGAAGACGATATTCCGGATTTGATCGTGGCGGATGTTATGATGCCTCATGTTTCCGGGTTGGAATTGATTTCTTTTATTCGAGATGAAAAGAAGAATACAGTACCCGTCATTATCATTTCAGCATTAGAACAAGAAGATATCGTATTGGAAGCCTTCCGTTTGGGAGCCAATGATTTCATCACTAAGCCCTTTCGTCCCAATGAATTGATACTGCGGATTAAAAAGATTTTCCAAGAAATCGGAAATTAAATCATCCATTTTTACCCGTTCCCAATTCCAATAATTGTTCATAAACCGATTGCCATCCCTCCCAGTCACGGGTATGGAATGAACTATTGTGCCAAGTAAGGACACACCTTCCTCCATAGGTGCGGATTTGTCGGATAATCTGTGCCGAACGTTCAATCGCGGCTTCATGTGATAGTCCCATGTAATTTTTTAATGTCACATCCATAAGAGGGAATGGATGTATGAGTAGTGTTGTTTCTTCCTCATTTTTTAAATCGTACCAATAGAACGAATGGGCAGTTCCTGCTCTAAACCCGATATGGTCACTGAAGGCCATACTGTAATCTTCTTGCATTCCGGTTTCCAATAACAATTGATATGATTCTGGTAACCTGAATCTTAGAAAATGAAATCGTGAATGAGTAATGGGAAAACCGCTGGATGACTCAAGTGTCCTGGCTTCATGTATGACTCTAGAAGGATTCAAATGAGAAGCATACGACGGATGAATACCGGCATCGTGTATTTCGCTTTGTGTCCGAATCAGTTTTTTAAATTCAGGTAAAGATGGAGAAGGGTTCTTGTCGTATTTTCCATATTGACCAAGTAACCAAAACATTCGGATTTTTACTTTCTTTTTTCGATGAACTTGACGAATGTAGTCAAATGTGTCAAAGGGATCTTTCTGTTTTCCTTGTATCGTTTTCCATCGTTCCGATATCAAATCGAAACGTCCTTGGGTGATATCTCTCATCCAGCCTCCCAGTCTTCTCCAAACCGGTTTCCAGCCAAATGCTCTTGCATGATCGATGTCAAAAGTCGGAAGGAACTGATATGTAGGGTGAGCAATGGGAAGAGAAGGAAATAGAGCCAAAAGTTTTTTCCCGAGATTACGGATTAACATATCAACGATTGGCAATTCCAAAACCCCTTGTTTGAATGCCTGTGATTGTCCGGCCGTAAATCTACCGTGGTCGTCAGGTTCGAAGGGCAGATATTCTTCATGTCTTGAAAGCATGAAAAATATTTTGGAGAAAATATCCCCGTCCATTTCAAGCAAATCAGCTGAATAAGGAGTGGTGTCACGATTTTCTAATAACCCGTCAGCGACGATATGTAAATACTTGACGTGGTTAATATTTGGTGGATTTTTTGAATACCAAAGCTTTGCTCCCACAGCCGATTCCCACTCCTCGGAGTCTGTCGTCAAAACAAACCCCGTTTTTAGTATCCGGTTAAAAACGTGTCGTAATGTATAGGACAACCTATTTGTACGTTTATCCGTATATATAAATAATTTCAATTGATGTTGGTTTGTGTTGAAATCGATGATCGGGATATCCACCTATAAAGAAACGATTCCATTTTGAAATTATGTCACAAAATTCCGTATGAATTGTTGTTTTTCTGTATTATTTATCAGAACTTCATGTTTTCACAAATTAGAAAAATAGTAAGTATAAGATTAACTCTACCTTTCATTACACTAAGGCTGATTCGATTTAATGAATATTAGTTAAGGATGCTTGGTTGTGCCAAGGGTCTTTTAGTGCGTTAACTTGACAGTTGAAATGTGCGAAATTTTCAGTTTATTTTAAACTTACATCATCAAATTCAAATAATAGTTGTTAGACCTTTTAAAAGGGCAGCAATATCATCAAGAAAAAATACTCCGTTGTTTTATGGCAAATGACAACAAAACCATCGGCTTAGGCGAAATCAGTACCATTAGAGACATACTCATGGGACAACAAATGTCCGAATACAATGAGCGTTTCAAGGAAATGGAAGCCAGCCAAGAAAAAAGTAAAAAAGAAGTCGAAGACCAAATCAAGGATCTGGACAAAGCTTTGGATAAGAGACTAAGTACACTAGAAAAAGATATCAATTCACGTTTTGACAAACTTGAAGAATTGTTGTTGGGTAAAGTATCCGAACTGGAAAACAGGATGGATCATTCAAGTGTTAATGACAAAAAGGCTTTAGGGGCGATGCTACAGGAAGTTGGTAATCGATTAATGAACGGAAAGTGATTTGATGAGCGACACCGTCGGCAAAGGAAAATCCGATTTCGTCAAAACAGACGCCAATGACGAAATCCTGCTTGCGCAACTGAGGCAAATCCTCTTACGCAAAGACAGGGAACAATTGGCTGAACTGGAAGACGAACTCAACGACCCCAATAAATTGGGGGCGAAGATTTCTCCTATTATAGAATACCACCTGAGTGTTCTCCGACAAAAATTTCCGGCCGAATACAAAAAAGAGGTCGAAAAACTCATCGAACGCCGACTCAAAGAATCACAAGACGAATTATTGGATGTCATTTACCCGGTCATCGGTAAAATGATCCGTAAGTATGTCAACCTTCAGTTTCAGACATTAAAAGATAGCATAGATAATCGGGTCAAAGGTATTTTGTCTCCTAGGGGGATTTGGGGAAGGATTAAGGCCTTGGTCACGGGCGTCAATGAAAGCGAATATGTTTTGAGCGGGATGCAAGGCCCCATGATTGAAGAAGTATATGTCATTGAAAGGGACTCCGGCTTACTCCAAGCCCACTACTCTAGAAATGCTACAATCGATCGGGATGTCGTTGCTGGTATGCTCACAGCCATCAAATCTTTTGTCGAAGATGCGTTCAACAGGGAAAGGGAAGACCTGGAAATGATTGAATATGGTACATATAAAATATACATTCAATCATTTCATCTCTATTATATTTCCATAGTTATCAGCGGTACATTATCTTCGTCGGAAAGAGACAAGTTATCTGCCAAAATTTTGGACTTCGCCGAAGAAGAAATTCAAAGTCGTAGATTTATGCAAAGTCAAGGTGAGGATTCGGTCCAAAAGCTGTCAGATAAGTTGGCCGTATATTTTAAAACAGAACAAGAAGAATAACCCCGACAAATAGGGAGAGGATATGATTAATAAAAAAGTCATTTTGACTGGTAACTTCGGTGTAGGAAAAACATCTTTGTTTAACCGCTTTTTCTACAATCGCTTTAGTGATAAATACTTGACCACTATTGGTGTAAAGGTCGATAAAAAAGTTATTCAAGTCGAAAACAAAGAAATTTCAATCTTGCTATGGGATATCGCAGGAGAAGTATCACAAGATAAAGTTCCGAATTCTTATTTCTTAGGAGCTTCGGGTATCATCTATGTTTTTGATTTGGCTCGACCTTTGACATTTAATAACATTGTCAAGGATATCGAACATCTTAAAGAGATGATTCCGGACAGCATCGTGAAAATCGTAGGAAACAAAAAAGACTTACTTAGTGAATCCGCCTTAGCAGAAACACTAGAGGAACTAGCCTTGGAATGCGACATTATTACCAGCGCCAAAACAGGAGAGAATGTCGAAGATCTCTTTGAAAAATTGGGGATGGATTTATTAGCACTGGAACAAATGAAATAATGCCCATCGGAATTAAACAAGTCAAACATCAAAAACTCGCCAAATTTTGCCAAGTCATACTTATGGATATGGAAGGCAATATGGTCAATAGCTGCGACTCTATCTTCGTTACTGAAGAATTGAAGCAGACATTGGTATACGATTGGTTCCCTTTTTTAGAAAGTATTTTCCCGGTTCTTCTTTCCCTCAAAAAAGAAGACGGACCTTTACGTTTTTCTAAAGTTGAAGAACCTTCCGAATTTTTACCCGGGTATTATGATTTTTCGTTTTCTAAGGTTGAATTGGAAGGAGGCCATTTTATCCTTTGGGAAATTTATGATTATACCGCCATTTATGAAGATTTCAAACAATACCAGCAAAAGCGGAATGAACTTGAAATACAAAGGCAAATCCTAGCGCTTCAAAATAAAAAGCTACAAACCAAAAGCGATGTTCTCAATCGATCCAACCTACGGCTTGGACTATATGATGAGAATGAAGAGAAAAAAAAAAGTAAAATACTTTTAACTCCAATGGGAGCCATTGATTGGCTGGCCAAGTCTCTCTCCTCCCTTTCCCAAAAAAATGGAGCCGAACATCTGGATTCTCTATACGAAGCATCCAAAGATATGGATCTGGTCATTGGGGAGTTGATGCGAAATACCAAACAAGATGCAATGCCTTCCGATAGGGACGGAGCATTCGATTTTAAACGGGTTGTTTCCGAAGTGATAGAACATCTCCACACTTGGATGAGCCCTAGGACCATTCACTTGGTTATTGACGATGTGATTCCTAGATACCTTAAGGGAGATGTCAATTGCTTTAGACAAATATTTACCGGGTTTATTATACATCTCAACCATTTGGCGGATGACGCTTTGCTCAATTTTTATTTTAGAATTAAGCAACGCTCTCAAAGGATTATCCATATTGAAATTGAAGCGACTTGTGAAGGGGAAATGAATACGGAAATCCGATTGCAAGAAACGATTCTTCGCCTTTCCGTCCTTAAAAGTATAGTCACCGAGATGGAAGGCGAGATGCTCATCGAAACCGAAAAATCTTTCGCCTCTTCTATTTCCTGTACACTTCCGTTTTTGATGGAATAAGCATTTTGATTAGAAATAGCTTGTTCTGACTCCTACTAACCCATTACATGGATAAGTTTTGGGATATTGTCTCCTTGTTTCTCCGAATCTAATTCAAGAAATGTATATTTACAGCTACTTGTAAATCATATCGTGTTGATTGGTTTTCCAATCCACGAATCTTCAAAAAAATGGAATGTTGAACGCTGCGATTACCGGAGTACAAGGTTGGCTGCCGGAATATGTTTTGACCAACCAAGAATTGGAAACCATGGTCGATACCACAGATGAGTGGATTCGATCACGAACGGGAATACTAGAGCGTCGTCTATTGAAAGGAGAAGGCAAAGGAACTTCTGATATGGCAGTCGAAGCCGTAGGAAGACTTCTTGAAAAAACAGGTACCAAAAAAGAGGAGGTCGAGCTTGTGATTTTCGCTACCGTTACCCCGGATATGGTCATGCCCGATACCGCCAATACCCTTTGCGATAAGTTGGGACTGAAAAATGCATTCGGCTTTGACCTCAAAGCTGCATGCTCTGGATTTATTTATGCCATCACCGTAGGCACTCAGTTTATCAAAACAGGAGCCCATAAAAAAGTGATAGTCGTAGGAGGAGATAAAATGTCGTCGATCATAGATTACGAAGACCGTGCGACATGTATCATCTTTGGAGATGGTTGTGGAGCCGTCCTTTTAGAACCGACAGAAGAACCCGTTGGGGTCGTAGATTCCATACTGAGGGGAGATGGTTCGGGAAGACAATATTTATACATTCCGGCCGGAGGGTCGAAACTACAATCCTCCGCCAAAACCGTAGCCGACAAAGGACACTTCGTTTTTCAGGATGGCCGACCCGTTTTCAAAGCGGCGGTCAAAGGAATGGCATCCGTCGTTCGTGACATCATGGCCCGCAACAACCTCACTATTGATGATGTGGATTGGATTATTCCACATCAAGCCAATAAGCGAATTATCAGTTCTGTAGCCCATGCCCTTAAATTTCCTGAAGAAAAGGTAACACTGAATATCCATAAATATGGAAATACAACAGCGGCTACCATCCCATTGTGCATGTGGGAATGGGAAAGTCAATTCAAAAAAGGAGACAATATTATACTAACTGCTTTTGGAGGTGGTTTTACTTGGGGGGCTGTCTTGGTCAAATGGGGATATTGATATGATTCATTTATTCCGCGTTCCTAAAGACTTTGATTATCTTTGCCGCCGATTCAGGACGGTTTGAAAAATCCGAATACACCTGAAATAAAAGATATTTTACATTTAATTTGAAATTATACTCATGATAACTACTTCTGATATCCGAAACGGAATTTGTATCGAACACAACAACGATACCTACGCGGTAGTAGAATTTTTACACGTAAAACCCGGAAAAGGAAACGCCTTCGTACGCACCAAATTGAAAAGTTTGACCACTGGAAAGGTAGTGGACAATACATTTCCTGCCGGACACAAAATCAAAGATGTAAGAGTGGAGCGCCGCAAGCACCAATATCTATATAACGATGATATGGGATATCATTTTATGGATAATGAAAGCTACGAGCAAACCTCTATCGAAGAAAAAATGTTGGACAACCCACTTTTATTGAAAGAAGGTGCCGATGTTGATATCCTTTTCCACGGAGAAAAAAATATTCCATTGACATTGGAATTGCCCCAATACATTGTTCTTGAAGTCACTTACACCGAACCGGGTGTAAAAGGAGATACGGCGACCAATACTTTAAAACCGGCTACTGTAGAAACAGGAGCCGAAGTGCGAGTGCCACTATTCATCAATCAAGGGGATTTCGTAAAAATCGATACCAAATCCGCTTCTTATGTCGAACGTGTGAAAAAGTAATTCATCACTCGACCTTACGCAAACTTACCTTACGTTAACCATAAACCGACCATCATGTCTTTTGAAGAAATCCAAGAACTTTTAAAGTTCATCAATAAGTCCAACTTGACGGAGTTCATTATGCAGGACAAAGACTTCAAGTTGACCGTCAGGACAAAAAATCATGTCAAAGGAAAACGGAAAGGAGAACAACAACAGGTAGTTGTTCCTTCTACACAAGTGCTTCCTGTACAATCCGCTCCTCAATTCATTCCTCCGGTTCAGCCTGCTCCGACAGCAGCGCCTCCCGTACAAAAGACGGAGTCGAAACCAGCTCCGCCGGCAGAGTCAAATGATGCAGAAGATACCTCCAACTATTTGGAAATTAAATCTCCGATGGTAGGAACGTTCTATCGATCTCCTTCTCCGGACAAACCTGTTTTTGCAAAAGTAGGGGACAATGTCAATGAAGGAGATGTCGTATGTATTGTAGAAGCCATGAAATTGTTCAATGAAATCGAATCGGAAGTTTCCGGGAAAATCGTAAAAGTATTGGTTGAGGACGCTTCTCCTGTAGAGTACGACCAGGTACTTTTTCTAGTAGACCCTAAAGGGTAATCCGTAATTCTTTTTCGTTCGTAACCAACCAACACCTTTTGCCATGTTCAAGAAAATCCTCATAGCTAACCGAGGGGAAATCGCTTTGCGTATTATCCGTACATGCAAAGAAATGGGTATCCCGACAGTAGCCGTTTACTCGACAGCCGACAAGGAAAGTCTACACGTACGTTTCGCAGATGAAGCGGTGTGTATAGGCCCGCCTTCATCTGCGGAATCCTATCTTAGCATTCCCAAGATTATGGCGGCTGTCGAAATTACCAATGCAGACGCTGTACACCCGGGGTATGGTTTCCTTGCGGAAAATGCCGACTTCGCGGAAGTTTGTAAAGAATATAATATCAAATTTATCGGCCCGTCTCCCGAAATGATTCGAAAGATGGGGGATAAAATCACCGCTAAAGAAACCATGATCAAAGCGGGCGTACCCGTCGTACCCGGATCTGAAGGTTTGGTGAAAGATGTCAAGTCCGGTAAAAAAATCGCCAAAAAAATTGGTTTTCCTGTTATCCTCAAAGCAACCGCCGGTGGTGGTGGTAAAGGAATGAGGGTCGTATGGAAAGAAGAAGATGTAGAAGATGCTTGGAATAAAGCCCGAGCAGAAGCCGCCGCCTCTTTCGGAAATGATGGTATCTATATCGAAAAATTCATAGAGGAACCCCGACACATCGAATTCCAAATTATTGGTGATCAATATGGAAAGGTCGTTCATCTATCCGAAAGGGATTGCTCCATCCAACGACGACACCAAAAACTGGTCGAAGAATGCCCTTCTCCATTCATGACAACCGAACTTCGTGAGAAAATGGGTGATGCCGCTATCCAAGCAGGCCAATCCATCAATTATGAAGGAGTAGGGACAGTGGAGTTCCTAGTAGACAAATACCGCAACTTTTATTTCATGGAAATGAATACCCGTATCCAAGTGGAGCATCCGGTAACGGAAGAGGTAATCGACCATGACCTAATCAAGGAACAAATAAAAGTAGCTGCGGGCATCGAAATTAGTGGTGTTAGTTACTTCCCGACAATGCACGCGATCGAATGTCGTATCAATGCGGAAGATCCGTTCCGGGACTTTAGACCAAGTCCCGGGAAAATCACTTCGTTCCACAGTTCCAAAGGACATGGTGTCCGAGTCGATACACATGTCTATGCAGGTTATTCCGTTCCACCATTTTACGATTCAATGATTGCCAAGTTGATTTGTAAAGCACAAACCCGTGAAGAGTGTATTACTAAAATGCAACGGGCTTTGGATGAATTCATTGTAGAGGGTGTGAAGACAACGGTTCCTTTTCACCAAAGGTTGATGAAGGATGAAAATTTCCGAAACGGTAATTTCCATACCGGCTTTTTAAATACCTTCAATCTAGATGAAGACCCGGAAGGGTAGTCAACCGTAAAAGAAATATTTGATATCGATGGTTATTCGTCCAGTTCAGACGAATAACCATTTTTTATTTGATTCCATCCATATCCCTTAGTAAGACAAAAATAATCAAAACTTGAAAGCGTGGAGAAAGGGTACTCCTTGTTTCGATGGGTCAAAACTTATTGCTTGAAGAATATGGGATAATAAAAAACACCCACGGAAATTTTCCGTGGGTGTTTTTCCAATTACAATATCAAAAATGTGATTAGAAGTTCGGACAGTAAACGCCTCTACGCTCAGGGCCACAGATTTTGTACTGTAAAGTTAGTTCATAAGCTCCATTAGAATTGGAAGCCGGTTGTAGGGAAGATACGTTCAAGTCATAACTGAACCCTATCGCAAATTCATTATAGTCAAATCTTGCTGTAAGAATAGCTGCATCAGCGCTCATTGATTTTGCTACGTTATTGGATAAACGCAACCAAATACCTACTTGGAAAGATTGCTCGTTTCTACGAGAATTACCCAACAAGAACTTCAAATTAGTACCAGGTACGGCTTCAAAAGAAGGTCCTTGAAGACGAAGCAAAAAGTTTGGTAAAATTCCGATGCGATCTGAAATCATGACCTGACCACCACCATGAATGGTGAACTTGCTATACAATGGATCACTAGAACCATCATAAAAAGTCATGTTTGCTTTATTAATGTGATGCATAGCAGCACCTACATACAAATTAGTCTCTTTGTCAAAAACAGAGAACCAAAGAAGACCCGCTGCAAAATCACCGAAGATGAAGCTGTTGCGGTTCAAGTTGGTCTCTTGTGAAGGCAGTGTGGAGTCGAATCCTCCTTGACCGTCATGTTGCTCCCCTGTTTGAATAGCGGACAAGTCCAAACGTCTTTGTGAAATACCGGCATCGATACCCGCCACCAAGTAGTGGGCCTTTCTTCGATATCCGGCCATTTTCTTACTATACGATCCCGAAATTTTTCCGGTAATCGTACCAAAGCCGAGAGAACCGGCTTGGTCGCCCCAAAATGAAACACCGACACCGAAATAGTCATTTCGACCTACGGCTATCCTCTGGTCATAGGCCAAAGAGTAAGTGTTATATGCATTTGACTTCAATACAGAAGCCCACTGGTTTCGATAATTCCCGGTCAATCTGATGTTACAGTTCATCACACCGGTCATAGCGGGGTTAAGGGTGTGCGGGGACATATAGTACTGGGAAAAGTGAATGTCCTGAGCAGATAGTGTAGTACTCAACGCCACAAAAACAAATACAAGTAATTTTACGATTCTCATACACTAAGTAGTATTAGATTGCTTACAATATGGTATTGCCTTAAAAGTTGTCTTCCGGTAAAGATAATCAATCCGGTTTAATTTACCACCACGATTTTAAAACACATATGTTAAATCGGATGGATAAAAGGCATCTTTTTTTGTTCAATGTTACCGTAGTAATGGGATATCAAATCATATCCATCCATTCCCACCTGTAAATATAGATGAAAAATACACCCCCGCTTTCAAGGGGACGAACTTGGTTATAGTTACAATCTACTAGTAGATTCCGCGATGGAATTTGTTGGTTTGAATTGATTTGCCTGTCCATAACTCAAAACCAAGG
>JAHDCE010000415.1 GCA_020630045.1 Saprospiraceae bacterium
ATTTACTTGGAGCAAGGTGATGTCGAAGGCTTCGAAAGATACGCAGCTACCCAAGGGATAAGACTGGAAGACAGTGTCAAAGACAAACTTACTTATGAAATCGCCGAAGGACATTATGAAAATGCCGAGTATCCATTAGCTGCTCAAAAATTCGGGGAATACCTAGCGAAGTTTCCTATGGGGGCTTACGCCAACGATGCTATTTTTTATAAGTCAGAGTCGCATTTTATTCAAAAACAATACGGTGAAGCCGCTCCGGGTTATGAATCATTAGCCGCCAAGGGAAGCGGTAAGTATTACGACAAGGCCCTTTACAAAGCGGCTAGGATCGCTTATGAGTACTCAAAGGATTATCCGAAAGCCAGTCAATATTTCACCCAAGTCGCACAATCGACAGAGGACGAGGATCGTAAACTAGAGGCTCAAATCGGAAGTGTAAGATCGGGCTACCGAGCTGCGGATCTGAACCTGTTGACTCCCGCCACTGATGCATTAATTGCAAATACTCGTGCGAGTAAAGAAAATAAGGCAGAAGCGCTATTCGCTCGTGCCAAACTGAGACAAACCGCAAAACAATATGCCACCTCCATCAAGGACTACAATGAAGTCACTCGTTTGGTGCGGGACAAAAAAGCGGCTGAATCCAGGTATCAAATCGCATACATTTATTATCTCGAAAGGGAACTTCCCATTGCAAAGCAATTGAGCCGCAAGGCGATGGAACTCAATAAAGGTTATGAAAACTGGGTCGCCAAATGCATGATACTCAATGCGGATATTTCAATGGAGCAAGGCGACCTCATCAATGCCAAAGCCATGCTACAATCCTTGGTCGAGTTTTTCGATGGAGATCCATCCATCAAACAAGAGGCCAAGGAAAAATTGGCCGTCGTCGAACGACTGGAAGCCGCCGAATCAAGAATCACTGAGCCCGGTGCGGGTTCGGATTTGGAAATGGACGACCCCATTGACAATTAAAATCCCTATTCATCTACCATATTTGAAATACGAATCATGAAAAAATTATTTTTCATCTCCATTATATCTTTTTGGGCATTGAACAGCCTAGCGCAACATACGGATTTACCCACCGATAATATGGAAGTGGTTTCTCCGTTCAAGGCCGCGACCGAAAACGCCCAACGAATTACGGTAAGCCCTTCTTTGCCCGCTATCGATACGGTACGACCGGCGGTCCAATACGAAACCATCAGTCGATTACTCAAATTGACTTATGATGCGCCGGATATCAAACCGGTCGCACTCAAGACTACTCCTCCCGACCCGGGTTTCAATGGCTATGTAAAGGCGTCGATGGGATACCCGATCGCCCCATTCGCAGAAGCCGGATACAATATCGCTAAGGAAAGGTTCGCCCTAGGAGCGGAAGCTCGTTATGAAGGTCTTTTTAATGACATGAATCTTCAAAACCAAACCTACCAACGTATCGGTGGTTTGCTGAACGGCACCTATTTTTCCGATCTCGGATTTGAAATCGGAGCGGATGTGGGTTACCGTTATGATCGACGCCGTTTTTTCTCTTTCCTTCCGGAAAATGAACCGCTTTCTTTGGAAGAAGCCGAGCAATACTTTTCTACCATCGATGTGGGTTTGGGTTTTAAAAACACACATGCCACCAAAGGGGATATTTTTTATGATGCGGATGTGGATTTCTATTCCCTGAGAGACAATTTCCAAGGACAAGAACGCGGATTGGAATCCAATTTCCTCCTAGGAAAATATTTCGGCGGAAAGCATAAACTCAGCATTGACCTAGGACACGAATGGGTCGAAAACCTCGCTTTGGAAAAATCTCTTAATGTCGTATCTATCCTACCGACATTCACCTATCATCACAATAAATTCCGAATCAAGGCCGGTGTCAACACCAGTATGATTACGGATCCCGAGTCATATACAAAAGCACGATTCAGGTTTTTCCCGGAAGGAGAAATCCTGGTCAATCTCCTAGGAAAAGAACTCGGATTTTTTGCCCGTACAACAGGTAAGGCCACCACCAATTCATTCAGAAATCTCGCTGAAGAAAACCCGTTTATCGTTTCCAACCCGGATGTATTCGTGAGGGAACAACTTGATTTTTCGGGTGGGTTAAAAGGTGATTTCGACATGTTTGATTTCTTGCTTCGAGGAACTTATCGAATGGTTGACCAACAACATTTTTTCATTCATGGCCCGCTGGATAACACTCAACGGTTTTATGTTATTTATGATGATGCAGATTTCGTAATTATAGAAGGAAAAGCAGGTGTCCGCCCCATTGAAAACTTGGAAACTTCCCTTGGATTGACCTATACGATACCTACTCCTGACAATTTGCGAGAAGCATATCATTATCCCCCTACCCTGTTATTGGACTTGGGAGTCGGATATTACCTATTGGATAAAAAATTGAGGTTGGGAGCGGATCTGTATGTCGGGAACACAGTGCCAACCATCAATCTACCGGATTTTTTAAATCCCGCCTTTCCTAGTGAACCGGGAGAATTGCCGGCTTACGCCGATGTCAATCTTTCTGCGGATTACAAAGTGAATAAAAAATTCAATGCATTCTTACATTTGAATAATATTACCAATCAAAAATATTATCGTTGGGACGGCTATGAG
This sequence comes from Saprospiraceae bacterium, assembly GCA_020630045.1. Classification (GTDB taxonomy): domain Bacteria; phylum Bacteroidota; class Bacteroidia; order Chitinophagales; family Saprospiraceae; genus JAHDCE01. The sequence goes on from JAHDCE010000415.1 coordinate 2,626, forward strand.
AAGTTAGGTATTCAAGTCGTACTTGGTGGGATGATGAAGTTTTGAAAAGTGAAGAGGAGAGATAGTTCTAAACGGGAGCTGCCCGGTCAATGACATTCGAAATGAATTTCCGAAAAATACCATATCAAAAATATAATGCTGAGCGAAAAAAACAATTGAGGTCGGATATATTTGAATTGATGTTCCAGTTGTCGGACAAGCTTACGCCTGAACATATTGATTTCTTTTTTTTCAATCCCAAAATAAAGACCTATCGTTATTATGAAATCCGGGGTACTGACAATAAAATGATCGCATTTTTTTGTGGGTATTATATCCTTGTTCCAGTACAAGGCAAAATGACGCATATTTACAATTCGAGAATCAGTATCGCTCCTGAATATCAAGGAAAATCGATTTTCAGAAAAACCTTTTCCACCATGTTCCGGGCACTAGGAGTCAAAGCTTTGCTCAATGAAGGTTATTTTGTTTCAAATATGGTTAATCCCCTCTCCTATTACGCAACTGTAAGGACGAGTCACCAAGCATTTCCCAGGCATGATTCTCCCCTTCAACCGGAAATGGAAACCATCATCAATGCGATAGGTGAAATCAATGATTATAGGTTGGAGAAGAAAAATGGTGTGATTAAAACTGTTGGTGGAGTTTCTCCCAATTACACGGAACAACAAATGCATCGTATCCGAACGACAAAAAATCCGGATATCCGATTTTTGATTGACAGTGAAGTGGACTTTAGCAATGGAGAAGGCATTATGGTGGTCGTGCCTTATTCTCGTTACAACATTTTCAAAACTTTAATCAATTCCGTTTTTAGAAAAAGAAACAAGTCCTAACTCAATTCCAAAGGGTTCAAACAACTACTTTAGCATATATCCATTTCTAATTTTTACAATTTTCTTCGAAACCAATCACATTTCCCTCCCTGCATTCTCTATTGTGCAAATACCTGTCTCAATCGAAAAGAATCAAGGATGAAATATAATAGGATACAATATCAAAATTACAACGAAACCCAAAAGCATCAACTCAAAAAGGATGTTTTGAAATTGATGAAAAAAATAGCACCGGGGCTTTCTTATGAACAAATCGGTGACTTCTTTTTCAAGCCTGAAATCAAAACTTATCGATATTTCGATATCAGAAATAAACAAGGGGACATGATCGCTTTTTTTTGTGGATATTATACCATAATATCAATTAATGGAAAACCGACCCACCTCTACAATGCCCGTGTTAATGTCGATCCGAATTACCAAGGAAAATCCATATTCGGTTTGACTTATTCCACCATGTTCCGAGCTTTGGCGAGTGTCGCTTTGGTCAAAGGAGGATATTTTGTTTCTAATATGGTCAATCCCTTATCTTATTACTCTACGGTACGGACCAGTTGGAAGGCATACCCCCGCCATGACGCTCCCTTGGAATCCCATATGGAACCATTGATTTATGAAGTCGGAAAATTGAACGGATATCAATTGAAAAAATCTAACGGTATCATAAAAACCGTAAAGGGTGTTTCTCCCGATTTTACGGAGGAACAAATCCAACGCATCAAATCATCAAAAAATCCGGATTTTCAATATTTGGACGAAAAAAATGTAGATTATCTTAACGGAGAAGGGATGATGATTGTCGTACCTTACTCCAGATGGAATATATTTATGTCTATGTTTAATTCATTTACTCGTAAAAAGAAAAAATATAGATAAGTAAATACACTGTAAACAAAGTAATTGAATAATGATTTTCATGGGGATTTTTGTTTTAGTCGAGGGAAGCCCGGAAACTGGTAGCCATAGCTACCAAGTT
>JAHDCE010000416.1 GCA_020630045.1 Saprospiraceae bacterium
AACTGGTAGCCGTAGCTACCAAGTTGAGGACTGTACGAAGGATAAAGCAAAAATACCCGAAAAGCATATTCCTTGATTATTTATGACCGGGTACTTACTTAAACGCCGCTAAGCCGCCAATTGATGTAATGGATTCCTTTTTACGAAAAAAAATACAAAACTCAAACGCTGAAGAATTCGACGGGCTGGCCCTACAAGTATTTCGATGGCAATATAACAACAATGTATTATACCGTCAATTTGCAGACTTACTAGGTAAGATGCCTGATAAAATTAATCAGGTGTATGAAATTCCATTTTTACCCATTTCGTTTTTTAAATCCCATACTGTCTCTACCGGTACTTTTATTCCTGAAACCATATTTTCAAGTAGTGGTACGACCGGAGCCACCACCTCAAAACATATCCTCAAATCAAAGGATTGGTATGACCAAAATACTTTGATGGGATTCCAACATTTTTACGGACCGCTCGACAATTGGCGAATCCTTGCCCTGTTACCATCATATTTGGAACGGGAAGGTTCGTCCTTGGTTCATATGACCGATTATTTTATCCGCCTTACGGCGAAAAATGGAAGCGGATTTTTCCTCCATGACATCGACGGTCTGATAACACAATTAAAGTCCCCCTTCCGGGGAAAAACATTATTGCTCGGAGTTAGTTTCGCTTTGCTTGACTTAGCCGAATATGTCGGTAAAATCCGATTGGGAAATACAATCGTTATGGAAACTGGTGGGATGAAAGGCAGACGCAAAGAAATTACCCGAGAAGAACTTCATCGCGATTTGACTAAGGCATTCGGAGTTACAAACATTCACTCCGAATATGGTATGACCGAATTACTTTCACAAGCCTATTCAAGAGGAAATGGACAGTTTTTTCCAAGTGCTACTATGAAAGTTTTGATTAGAGAAACCACGGATCCCTTTTCCTATTGTCCCAAAGGGAGGGCAGGAGCGGTGAACATCATAGACCTAGCGAATTTAGACAGTTGCTCCTTCATTGCAACTGACGATCTCGGAAAAGTCAATGAAAACGATTCCTTCCAAATCCTAGGACGGATGGATTTGAGTGATGTCAGGGGATGCAATTTGATGGTGGAGTAAAAGCGATATGATGTATCGGCTCCTTACATACGAAAGATGATTTTTTGACATCATCTTTTTTAAGTCTACTTGAATGGGTAGATATCCGCTTTTTCAAAAAAAACACAAATTCGTTTGAGTTCATAAAAAATTAGCCTACCTTGCCGACAATGACACAATTGATAAATATTTCTGTGATTAACATGATCATTATTAACGAAAGTTAATAGGGTGGTGTAAGTCATTATATATTATAGTAACGAAAAAAGCCATCCTGATTAGGGTGGCTTTTTTTTTGTAATAACCTTTCTTATGGAATGGAATAAATACAGCAAAAGGATTACTCAAAGCTCAAGCCAACCGGCTTCCCAAGCCATGCTCCATGCAATTGGCTTGACAAAAGAAGATTTTGATAAGCCATTATTGGGAATAGCAAGTACCGGATATGAGGGGAACCCCTGCAATATGCATTTGAATCTTCTTGCACAATCCGTAAAATATGGCATCAATGAATCTGGCGGAGTCGGACTGGTTTTCAATACAATTGGAGTAAGTGACGGGATTTCAATGGGTACGCCCGGTATGCGTTTTTCTCTTCCTTCTAGAGATATCATCGCAGACTCTATCGAAACAGTTGTAGAAGCGATGAGTTACGACGGAGTGGCTACTGTAGTCGGATGTGACAAAAATATGCCGGGTGCGGTTATGGCGATGCTACGTTTAGATCGTCCCGGAATTTTAATCTATGGAGGCACTATCGCTCCAGGTAAGTTAAAAGGAGAAAAGTTAGACATCGTGTCTGCATTCGAAGCGTGGGGAAAAAAGGTCAGCGGCGCCATATCTGAAGAGGATTACCAAGAAGTGATAGAACATGCATGCCCCGGACCGGGAGCATGTGGGGGGATGTATACCGCTAATACTATGGCGACTGCTATCGAAGCGATGGGCTTGTCCTTGCCCTATAACTCCTCTAACCCTGCGGTTCATTCTAGTAAAGAGGCGGAGTGCATAGAGGCCGGAAAATATCTAATGGGATTAATAAAAAAGGACATTAAGCCTTCGGATATCGTTACGAAAAAGTCATTGGAAAATGCAATTTCGGTCATCATCGCACTAGGGGGATCAACCAACGCCGTCCTACATTTTTTAGCCATTGCTGACGCCGCCGGGATTCCATTCGGATTGGACGACTTCCAAAGGATAAGCGATAAAACACCCTTTCTCGCAGATTTGAAACCCAGCGGAAAATACTTGATGGAAGACCTACATGAAATGGGTGGTGTACCGGCAGTTTTAAAATATTTACTCGAAAAAGGTTACTTACATGGTGAATGTTTGACCGTAACCGGCCAAACATTACAAGACAATTTATCTGCTATTCCTTCCATTTTGGAAATCGAACAGGACATCATACAACCCATTGAAAATCCCATTAAATCATCCGGTCATATCCGGATATTATATGGCAATCTAGCCGCCGAGGGAGCCGTCGCCAAAATTACCGGCAAGGAAGGGCTGTACTTTGAAGGAAAAGCGAAAGTTTTCGACGGAGAATTCGAAGCCAATGAAGGCATCGCTTCCGGTAGGGTGCAAAAGGGTGATGTAGTCGTCATCAGATATGAAGGCCCCAAGGGCGGACCGGGTATGCCGGAAATGTTAAAGCCGACCTCGGCAATCATGGGAGCGGGATTAGGCAAGGAAGTTGCGTTGATTACCGATGGTAGATTTTCAGGCGGAACTCACGGCTTTGTAGTCGGACATGTGACACCGGAAGCGCAAGTGGGCGGACTTATCGCTTTTGTCAAAGATGGTGACAACATTGTCATCGATGCGGTGGAGAATACTATGGTCCTGAAGGTTTCCGATGAGGAAATTCAAAAACGGAAGTCGGTCTGGACACCACCACCGCTCAAAGTAGAAAGAGGTGCTTTGTACAAATATGCCAAATTAGTTTCATCAGCATCGAAAGGATGTATAACTGATAAATAATAATATGGGGACAATGATTGATGAGAAGAAAAAAACGATAACCGGTGCCGAAGCGGTTGTAAAATGTTTAATAGCGGAAAACGTAGATACGATTTTCGGATATCCGGGCGGGGCTATCATGCCCGTTTATGATGCCTTGTATGACTACCAAGAAGAAGTCAAACATCTATTGGTTCGTCACGAACAAGGGGCGACACATGCTGCCCAAGGATATGCCCGCTCAAGCGGAAAAGTAGGCGTTTGTTTGGCGACTTCCGGCCCGGGAGCCACCAATCTGATTACTGGAATCGCTGATGCTCAAATTGATTCCACGCCCTTGGTTTGCATAACGGGACAAGTAGCGAGCCACTTGCTGGGTACGGATGCTTTTCAAGAAACGGATGTTGTGGGTATTTCTATGCCGGTGACCAAGTGGAATGTTCAGGTAACCAAGGCGGAAGACATCCCCGGTGCAATGGCGAAAGCCTTTTTTATCGCAAGGACGGGAAGACCGGGGCCAGTCTTGATTGACATCACTAAAGACGCTCAATTCGGCACCTTGGATTTTGATTATGTTCCTTGTAAAAAAGTAAGGAGCTATGTTCCCGAACCGGAAGTGGATATGGCGAAAATCCAAGAAGCCGCGGAACTGATCAACCAAGCGAAAAAACCTTTCGTGCTTTTCGGACAAGGTGTCATCCTAGGAGATGCCAGAGAGGAATTTAAGGCATTTATTGAAAAAGCGGGATTGCCTTCCGCATGGACAATCCTAGGATTGTCCGCCCTCTCATATCATCATCCGCTGAATGTCGGCATGTTGGGGATGCATGGCAATTATGGTCCCAATTTATTGACGAACGAATGTGATGTAATGATTGCCGTTGGTATGCGATTCGATGATCGTGTAACCGGCGATATCAGCAGATACGCGACACAAGCTAAAATCATCCACTTGGAATTAGATCCGGCGGAGATAAATAAAAATATTCCCTGTGATGTACCTGTATTGGGAAATTGCAAGGACACATTGCCTTTATTAACCAAATTGCTCCAGCCTAAAAAGCATGAGGCATGGTTGCGGAAATTTAGGGATTGCGATGAGCTCGAGTACAGTAAAGTAGGTCAAAAGGAACTATTCCCTTCATCAGAAAAACCCATGTCTATGGGTGAGGTCATCCGATTCGTATCGGATATCACACAAGGGGAATCAATTATCGTCACCGACGTAGGGCAACACCAAATGGTCGCCCAAAGGTTCTATAAATATGCAAAATGGCGAAGCAATATCACTTCCGGTGGATTGGGAACGATGGGTTTCGCACTACCTGCTGCCATCGGAGCCAAACTGGGAGCGCCGGATCGTCAGGTTATCGCAGTC
>JAHDCE010000417.1 GCA_020630045.1 Saprospiraceae bacterium
TTCCGACAAGGTGCAGTAAAATGGTGAAAGAGATGGCCTTGAATTTACTTTTCCTGGCGTTTTTCGCGAACTGATGATTATTAGACATTATTATGAATTAGATTGTATGGCTATAATTGATCTTTCATCCTCACTCTTCTTCATGTACTCATCATGGTAGCTACGGCTACCAGATTCCGTGCATTCATCAATTGAGAATAAAATCTCTAATTCTAGCTCTCATAAAAAACAATTCGTAATAATGTCTATTCATTCAAATATTTTTTCCGTTGGAGATGAGCTTGTGTTTTACTTGAACGGAAAAACTTCGGTTTAATTTTCATATCAACTTGTTAAGGTTGAAATTTTATCCGTAAACTTCCTTCAAATAGGCCTTCAATGTATTTGAAATAAGTGAAGCCACTGTCAATGGCCCTACCCCTCCGGGAACGGGAGTGATGTATTCCGCCTTAGCGGAAACATTTTCAAAATCGACGTCTCCTACGAGGCGGTATCCCCTTTTCCTCGTCGAATCGTCAACTCGATTGATACCTACATCAATGACTACGGCTCCTTCTTTGACCATATCGGCGGTAATAAAATCAGGGCGTCCGATGGCGGCTATTAAAATATCGGCCCTAAGGGTTTCGGCTTTGAGATCTTTGGTTCGACTATGGACCAAGGTGACGGTGCAATTTCCGGGGGCACCTTTGATCCCCATCAGGATACTCATCGGTTTGCCTACGATATTGCTTCTTCCGACCACCACACAGTGTTTTCCTTCTGTGGGAATTTCATATCGTTTGAATATTTCTAGGATGCCATTTGGTGTAGCCGGAAGATAAGCATCTAACCCTAGAGCCATTCGCCCAAAATTAGCGGGATGGAAACCATCCACGTCCTTGGCGGGATGAATGGCTAAAGTTATTTTTTCATCATTGATATGGTCGGGCAAAGGGAGCTGGACAATAAACCCATCGATGTCTTCTCGGTCATTCAATTCCTCAATAACATTCAATAGTTCTTCTTCAGAAATCGTATCCGATTTTTTGATGAGTGTAGAGTCGAACCCTACCTGCTCGCATGAGCGGACTTTGTTTCTGACATATGCTTGGCTGGCCGGGTTGTCCCCTACTAAAACCGCCGCTAAATGAGGAGGGCGTTTCCCCATGTTTTTGATATCGTCGACTCGTTCTTTTATTTCGGATTTAATCTCTCCGGCCAGTTTTTTCCCATCAAGCAAGGTTCCCATCTCTCTTTTTTTCGGCAAAGATAAACTAGCGTTTCAGATTCTCTAATTTCTCCATGAGCCAATTGCGGTTGACTAGGTTTTGATTGGCTTCAATCGCGGATTTTAGGCTTTCCCATTTTTTGGATTTCCCGTAAGGGAGACTTATCAATGACTTGGAGTACTTTAGAAAATTGAGGTATTGTTTTTTGACATCACCCGATATGAGTTTATTCCTTCTCAGATAAATACGAAAAGAGTCGATATGATTTTCCAGCGGGTCGTGCTCCTCCAGTTCATAGTATGTTTTAAGTAAAAGAACCCTTCCTCCTAGGGCATAAAAAACATCTTTGTAATCCAGGAAACTGAGCTGTTCTATCGCTTTGTCATACTCCGCTTTGGCATAATAAAGTTGAGCTAAATTATAGGTCAAGGCGTTCTCCCTAATATCGGGGCGTAATACGTTGGAATATTCCCGGATGAAATTCTCCACTTTATCAAATTCTTTCAATCTCAACCCTAGAGTGATAATGTTCTTATAGTGTCTTTCATCCAATTCGTCTTCATCGTTGAAGATGGTTTTTCGTTCTAGCAAGATAAAATACAAATCGAAAAGTTCTCTGTAGAAATCCTTGTCTCCCGAATTAATTTTAGAGATGCAATAATTCGTTGCGTAAACATATAAAGTCCTCAATTCCTGTACAGGAAAAATCAAGTGGTGTTCTTCTAAAAGTCCGACCAGTGAAAAATAATGCTTGGCGTTTTCGGATTCAGTCAATGTTTTTGAAACGGTCCAATAAATGGAAATCACAGGTTCATTGATCAACCCCTTCTCATTGACGCTTTGATAGACTTGTTCCATCAATCCCAATTCGATTTCAAGCGACAAGTAAGTTTTGTAGTTCAATACATCGCAGTGATGTCTCAATTTATTCGCCAAATAATATATATCCAAATGCCTGTCGGCTTTGGCTAAGTTTTCCAGGCTATGTCCCTTGACCGCTGTTTTATTCAAATGAATATGCGATTCGTATTCGAGGAGATATTGATAACGGTGATGTTCCCCGTTTTTCCATCCTCCTTTTTCAAGGGCAGATCGCATTTTTTTAAGGACGGTCGTATGGTGTTTGCCAAGCATCGGATGATTGGTTTTGAGCAATGCGCCTTCTAAACCCTGCATCCCACTAGAATGATTATACCATTCTATTGAAAAGAATTTATACAACAATAATGTGATATCTGAAGCTATTCTTCTTGAGCGGACTTGATCGAATTTTTCTTTGGGGAAAGCTTTCTTCCAGACTGTTTCCATTTTGGGAAACCGCCCTTTTGCCTTAAAAATCAGCAACAAATGGTGATAAACCGCAATATTTCTTTTATTTTCGTTATGGTATGGGGACTCAATGAACTTTTTAAACCTATTAAGTTCATAAATGGAGCGTGTTTCTAACAAGGAATATAGTTTACTTCCTTCCAAATCATGTACAATTTAAACAAAAATTTGCTCCTAATATATTGGTAAACAAACTAAAACATCAAATTCAGACATCAAAAACATTGTATAATTAGGGATATTTGTATTATAAACGTCATAAAATCAATGCCATATTTGTATTGTAGGAAATCCTCCGACAAGTAAAAACCATTGAACATGAATACTTTTTGGTCTCATATAAATGGAATAAAATTGACTGTTGCGCTTGTAGCAGGGGTTTGTTTATTTAGTTTTTCCATTTCGGCCAAACACCTTGATGAGTTCACATGCCCCAATTTTGAAATCGTAAGCAATGTCTCCGGCAATATCGCCATCAACTCAATTTACAATTCCGGAGAGGGTGGTGTTTTTGTCCCAACATCTGTTTCCTGGTATTTCGAAGGAGCAGCAACAATATTAGGAGAAGCTCCGACACTCGTCCTTGAAAATTTAGACAAAGGCACATATCAGGTTTGTGTTGATTATGACGCCCCCACTATATCCGGAGAAGGTTCTTGCATAGAGACCATTTGCTCTACTTTTGAAATCGAACAAGATTTCACTAGTGACGATTGTGATTTTTTGGATTGTGTGTTCCCAGGGGATACCGACAATGATTTCCAAGCCAACGTTTATGATGTTCTACCAATAGGACGTTACTTTGGTGAAGTCGGTTTACCCAGAACCGGAGAATCATATCAGTGGGAAGGTCTTGATGCTCCCGACTGGGGAATTACGACATCTGAAGGAGTCGATTTAAAACATGTAGATTGTAACGGGGACGGTATCATCGGAATGGAGGACATTGTGCCAATTATGATGAATTATCATAATAAAAACAATCCTCCGATTGCTACCGAATTCCCGATTAACACCCCTAACATCAGCATTTCTTTTGAAATGGATTCGGTTAATATCATTCCTGATGAAAACCAATACATTCCAATTCGAGCAAATGTTTACTGTGCCAGCCATAATCTGACATTAGATGATTTATATGGGATTGCTTTCTCCTTGAAAATGAACTTCGACTTTATTCTTCCGGGTTCAGTTCAAGTAGACAATACCAGATCTTCTTTCTTGGGTGATTCCGATGAAATAATCGCCATCAGCCAAAGATCGAATACTGATTTACTTGATGTCGCCATTTCAAGGATAAACCGTACTCCTGTAAGTGGGTTCGGAAGAGTAGCCAGTATAGACTTTACGATCATTGGGGATATCGTAGCCAGATCCATACCACCATCAGAAGGGCATATTTATTTCCCAATTGAATTTGATGGGTTGAAAGCTGTCAATCTATCCGGACAACAATTAGACCTTCGTCCTGTAAACGGCTCTATTAAACTCGTAAAAAAGACTTCTCAGGTCGGTAATCCGAAATTCAAATCCGAAATTGATATTTTCCCGAATCCAAGTTCTGGCAACCTACGGATTTCGCTTCCTGACGGTATGGCTTTGACAAGTTATTCTATTATCAACTTTGAAGGTCGACCGGTACAAAACGGTGAACTCATCTCGCAGCATTCCGACATTTCAATCGACAATTTATCGAATGGGGTTTACTTCATCCGCCTAACTTCTAATGACAATACTTATGTTGAGAAAATTCAGCTCTTGAGATAAATTCACTCGGTTTAGGGCTCATATTTGGTAATAAAAAAACAACGGACAGGAAAATTCCTGTCCGTTGTTTTTTTATTAGATGTTATCACGAAATTTTTTGTATGAAAGACGAATCGTTATTTTGGG
>JAHDCE010000418.1 GCA_020630045.1 Saprospiraceae bacterium
TTTATAATATGTGAGGTAAAAGTAAATAAAAATTGAATGACCCAAAGGAGTATAACTCGAAATTAAGTAGTTTGCAATTTTTTGACTCGCCCTTTTCCTCTTTCGCTTCTTTGCAAAATGCTCAACATAGCTACGGCTATGTCTGCGCTTTTCAAATCGCCAAAGAAAAAAATGACTTTGTCAAATTTCTTTCACTCCACTTAATTTCGAGTATAAATTACATTTGTGTCAAATCAAAAACTTTTTAATAGGAATGAAACGTGTGGTCTTAACAGGAGCTACCGGAATGGTAGGCGGACATTTGTTAGATTTTTGTCTGGAAAGCGACGAAATAAGGGAGGTGGTGACGATAGGTCGAAGGAAGACGGGAAAGGAATCGGATCAATTGAAGGAATATGTCATTGCCGATTTTACGGAGTTGACCGGAGATGAGGAATGGTTGTCCGGGGTAGATGTGGTTTACTTTTGCATGGGAGTATATACCGGTGCGGTTTCAAGGGATTTGTTTAGGAAGTTGACGGTAGAATATCCTGTAGCTTTAGGTAAAGCTATTTTGAAGAAATCGCCACAAGCAGTGTTTTGCTTGTTGAGCGGTGCCGGTGCGGATAGGACTGAAAAAAGTAAGATGATGTTCGCCAAGGACAAGGGAGTTGCCGAGAATCAATTGTCGGGACTTGGATTCAAGTCTTTTCATTCCCTCAGACCCGGATATATTTATCCGACCGTTCCAAGGAAAGAACCCAATTTTTCCTATTCTATATTCAGGAAGATGTATCCTTTGTTTAAAATGATGGGTAGGAAATACAGTATAACATCAGAGCAACTTGCGGAAGGGATGTTCCATGTCGGAATACATGGTCATCCCTCCGAAGTGCTGGAAAATGATACTATTCTTGATGTTGTCAATGAAATTAGCTGACCGTCGCCCGTTCTTTTAGGGCATCTAGGACTCGCATGGCCTGTTGGGTGTGGCGTTGATTGTGATACACGTTTACTCTGAAAATGTCTCCTAGGCGTATTTTTAACCAAGTGGCGATGGTGACCGGAACCCTATTTCCGGAAAGGTCATAATCTTTGGCCCTAGATAATAATTCCAAGTAAGTTTGTTGATGATCTTCAAATCGTTGGAGGACATCCGGTCGAACTGAGCTATTGGTGGGGTTTTTGTCTTTGGGAGAATTCATTTTTTTCATCTGATCTCCCGGAAGCATGGATTTGGCGAAGTAGTCACCGATCCATCCTTTTTTGACTTTGGTTTTGTTGGGAGCGGAACCGTTTTTATCCATTGCCTTTGACATTTCCACAGTGTAATAGTCGGCGTACATGTTGAGATGTTCCAAGCATTCGGCGATGCTCCATTTGTCTGCATTGGGTTTCCAGTTCAATTCTTCCCAAGAGAGATTTTTGAAGTGGATATTAAATATGTCAATGACTTCTAGTGTTCTATTGGTAAGGTCTTTGATTAACTGCTGACGATCCATGATGGTATAATTTTTTTATTTGATTACCCTATTGACAATCCTTTGTTTTTGGTTGTCATTTATTTGATACAAAGATGCAGGAGATGAATTTTAGTTTTCTTGATTGAAATCAAGAATTTCGCAGTCTACTCAATGTTTCGGGTGTCATCCTCAAATAATTGGCGATATACTTCAAGGGAATCTCTTGGAATAATTGCGGACTTCTTTCAAGAACTCTTCGGTATCTTTCTCCGGGAGAAGATGTCAAGATGTCAATTTCGCGTTCTAGTTGTTCGACAACGAGATGTTCCATTCGAATCCTCCAGATGTGTTGGAGTCGAGGATTTTGATTCAAAAGCGTGTCGAAGTCGGGTCTAGAAATGCCGACAACTTTGGTGGCTTTGATGGCTTGGACGTTAAATACGGCAGGTCCTTCTTTTAGAAAAGAGGGGAGAACCATTATGAAGTTGTCCTTGTATCCGAATCGTATTGTGAGTTCTTCTTCATTCGATTCATAGAAAACACGAACAGCGCCGGATTCGATAAAGTAAAGGTAGGGGAGTCTTTGACCTTCCCGGCAAAGGAATTCGCCTCTTTTGAGCAGTACGGATTTGTTCCAAATCGATTCTACCCGATTTCGGTCAAGTCCGGCGAGTTGGAGGTTGAGGGCTTCGTAGAGTGGCATTTTTAAAAAAGAAAAGGGTTCCGCTTTCGCGGAACCCTTAAACGTTTATTTTAAATATGAATAACTTCATCATAAGCTGCAGCTGTAGCTTCCATAACCGCTTCACTCATCGTTGGGTGTGGGTGGATGGTTTTGATGATTTCGTGTCCCGTCGTTTCTAATTTACGGGCAGCGACTACCTCCGCGATCATTTCGGTAACATTGTAACCGATCATATGGGCACCTAGCCATTCGCCATATTTGGCATCGTAAATTACCTTGACGAAACCGTCTTTCGCCCCTGCTGCCGATGCTTTTCCGGATGCGGAGAATGGGAATTTACCCACTTTGATTTCATATCCGGCTTCCTTGGCTTCGCTTTCGGTATAACCCACAGAGGCAATTTCCGGTGAGCAATAGGTGCAACCCGGAATATTATTGTAATCAATGGGTTCAACGTGATGTCCGGCTATTTTTTCAACGCAAAGGATGCCTTCTGCACTTGCTACGTGTGCTAGGGCCGGGCCGGCGACAACATCGCCGATGGCATATATTCCCGGTACATTGGTTCGGTAAAAATCATCTACTTCAATCAATCCGCGGTTGGTATTGATGCCGAGTGTTTCCAGTCCGATATTTTCCGTATTCGGAGAAACTCCGATAGCGGATAATACAACGTCGCATTCTATTACTGATTCCTTTCCGTCTTTGTTGGCTTTTACGGTGACTTTACATCCTTTTCCGGAGGTGTCGACGGAAGCGACAGCACTTTCGGCCATGACTTTGATACCTGCCTTTTTGTATATTCTTCCCAATGCTTTGGAGATGTCCTTGTCTTCTCTTGGTACCAAGCCGTGGGCATACTCAACTATGGTGACTTCTGTACCAATGGCGTTGTAAAAGTAGGCGAATTCCACCCCGATGGCGCCTGCGCCGACGACGACCATCTTTTTAGGTTGTTTTTCCAATGACATGGCCTTTCTATATCCGATGACCTTTTCACCATCTATCGGTAGGTTGGGAAGTTGTCTGGCACGTCCTCCGGTAGCGATGATGATATGTTCGGCGGAATAGGTGGATTTTTTTCCTTCGGCATCGGTCACTTCGACTTTTTTACCGCGGAGGAGTTTACCTGTTCCCATGATTTCGGTGATGGAATTTTTGCCGAACAGGTATTTTATACCCTTACTCATTCCGGCCGCTACATTCCGGCTTCTTTTTATCATTCCTGAAAAGTCGGCTTCAGCTTTGCCTACTTTGATTCCATAATCTTCAGCATGGTTGATATATTCGAATACTTGTGCACTTTTAAGTAACGCTTTGGTTGGAATACATCCCCAATTCAGACAAATTCCCCCTAGGGCTTCACGCTCTACTACAGCTACTTTCATTCCTAGTTGAGACGCACGGATGGCCGCTACATATCCGCCTGGGCCACTGCCGATAACGATGACATCAAAGTTCATAATGATTATTGGTTTTGCATAAATGCCGTTGCCGGCAGTATGATGGTTTAATGTATCAAAGAAGGTTCATCCTTCAAAAACGGTGCAAATATACAGAACAGGGATTACAATAACGCATAAAAAAGAGGTGTCGAAATACAATGAAATCGACACCTCTATTATCATCATGGAAGTACAATGATAGAATTCTTTAGATATTTCGTGTGATATTTCTTTCAATAAGAATTTCCTTCATTTCATGAAGGATTTCATATTCGTGTGGCATAATTTTCTTAAATGCCTCTTTGATGGCAACATAGGTGCCTTCTTCTTCACGGATACGAGTGAATTTTTTGACCTTGCTTTGCATTTTAGCTTCTAGGACGAGAGCCTTTTTGACCAAGCCCTTTTTGTCTTCGAACTCCGGTAATTGTTGTCCTTCGACTTCAAAAACTTCTTCATTGTCAGTCGCGGAGATACCTGTACCATCTTCAAAATCGGCACTACTGGTAAATTCACATCTGGGCAGGCAAAGACCACCTTCACCCACTTCATTATTGTTCACCAACAATACTTCCAAATCATCTTCGTGGTTGTATCGATAGAATATCATTCCTAAATCATCTTGTTCCTTCATCAACGGTGAATTTTTGAATGAGAACAAATTTACACTTTGTTCTGCAAAGTTGCTTGGATTGCTTGATAAATTTTTAATTCGCCGGAAGGCGGAAAATTAAAAATACCACAATTTTAAGTCTAAACAACAAATGTATTTGATGGTTTTGGAATTTCTAAATATGGACACTTTTAAGTACCCGGCCATAAATAATTAGGGAATATGCTTTTCGGGTATTTTTGC
>JAHDCE010000419.1 GCA_020630045.1 Saprospiraceae bacterium
TGCGGCGAATGCCTCGTTGATTCCCAAAATAACGATTCGTCTTTTATACAAAAAAATTCGTGATAACATCTAAGGTCGTGCAATAAATATCTTATGGTACTCTTCTTTAGTCCGGGTTTGTTTTTTGAATTGATCGGCAAACTCCCATGCGGCTTTGCACTTGGTATTCCACTCCGTTTGGTCGGATGTTACGGCCTTTTTTATGGCATCTGAATATTCGGGCTCCCGTTCAAGCGGAATATCCCACCCTCTGTTTTTTTCTTTCAAGTTATTCCAAGGAGATTGGTCGCTAATCAAAACAGGTCTTCCGGCTAAAAATGCCTCGAAGATGGCATGTCCGAAGTTTTCTCCGAAAGTCGGTAGTACAAACAAATCGTGTTTGTGAATTTCAGCCTGTATATTTTGCGGAAGGATTTCTCCTTGGTAGTTCACTTTCATATTCGCCGGAAGGCGATTGATAATATTCTTACATTCTTCCCAGTAGTCTTTTTCTTCGATGGGACCAAAAATATTAAAGGTGATTTCCCCTTCCATTCCTTTTAGTCGGTCTAGGACTCTTAGAGCTAGAATTAAATTTTTTTTCGCGGCAATGCGTGAAATAAAAATCATTTTCAAGTCGTCCTTTATTTTGCCGGAAGACGAAAAGGGAAGTTGTCGACTGTCAGGAAAGTTACTGACTACGGTTATTTCGGCGTTACCGGGAGTCAACCATTTGCGGATGTCTTTTCGTTCTTGTTCATCAGTGGCGTGATAGGTCAATTTTTTATTGACACCCAACAATTTGAACAAGGCCAGGAAAAGTTTTTTCTTCATTCCCTTGTACTGCATGGCTCCTTTGTGGAGCATCCCCCTTGGGGCTAGCACGACTTTTCCTTTTATTTTTCCTTGCCAAAAAAGAATCAATGGCTTGATGGTATAATGAACCGACCACATGCTATTGAGGTAAACAAAATCGGGGTTAACCTTTTCTATTTCTCCTTGGATAAAGCTTAGGCTTTGATTTTCGGGAGAAAGGTAATTGACCTGGATATTGTCATCAAAAGTTACCCAAGCATTGAATTGTGTAACGGATGGGTATGGTTTTTCATCGGCTAAATCCCGGTCGGCGGTCAACACATAAATATCATAGCGATCTCGCATTGCGTATGAAAAGTTGACACAAGAACGTATCGGCCCTCCTCCCCGAAATCCGGGAGCGAACCAATCGGCGGAGATTAATATTTTTTGCTTTGCCATCAGAGTACGCTCAGTAAATTGGCCGCCCACATTTCGTGTGTGATACGATTGGAAAGGAGGCGGCTCTTTTTACCCATTTCATACAATTGTCTGTCGTCTAAAGTCATGATGCGTTCGATTGCATACTTAAGACTTTCCGCATTTTGCGATGAAAATCGAAAACCATTATATCTGTGAATCAAAAACTCGGTGGCGGCCATCACTGTATCGGATGCGATGATGGGCAATCCGGCACAAGCGGCCTCATGCAATGCGACGCCCCAGTGTTCGTTGTGGCTAGGCAAGCAATAGACCCCTTCTTGGGCTACCATTTCGGCTAATTCTTCGGGTTGCATGAAATCATGAAATATGATATTCGAGGTGGCGAACGGGGCTAGCTTTTCTTTGTCCGGACCATTGCCGACAATGATGAGTTTCCAATCATTTTTTATTGAATCATCTATTCGCCGAAAGGCGTCAACTAAACCATCGACGAATTTGTAGTCGACGAGTCTTCCAAAATAAATAAATGATTTTGGAAAGGGTTGGTCACCACTTGGTCTCAAGTGTTGATATGCGGCGTATTTGGATGCGCTTCCCACATAATATCCTTTAAGGATTTTGTTGTTGGGATAGCCCATTCTTTTGGCGAATTCATATTGAGGCATTCCGGTGACCCAGATATGTGAAAACATGCCGTGAACGACTCCGGAAAAGAATAGGGTCTTGAGGGTTTGTTTCCAATTGTTTTCCCAAAAATTATCCAATCCGCATATTACAGGAATCCGAGATCTAAAATGTTTGGTGACCTTCCGATAAGCCGGTTCGGACCATCCTGCGGAAATCATGGCTATGGGAGACAGGGAATCACAGTATTGAATGACTTCGGTTTCGTTGCTGAAAGATTCTAAGTCCCTTAATTGTATGTGCTCCTCGTTTTCAAAAACAAAGGGTGCGTTTTCGTCCGGTTTTTTCCGGATGATGATAAAGTTTAGCGGATGCGTTTGTACCATATACTTGGCACAAGCAAAAAAATAATCCGGTAACCGGGTGTATAATACGATGATGTTTTTTCTTTCTGACATAAACATCTATTCTACTAGTAAGGTGCTTAAAAATCGGGTAAAATCCTTTGCGCCTTGACTTGCTAAGTGGTCATGATCCGTAAACATTTCATCCGGATATTCCCTTTGCTGAAAATCCAATATTTTCACATTTTCGTGTGACGCGTACTTTTCTTTTTGCCTTTGGTACTCTTTCCTGATATGGTCAGGAATAGCTGAATAATATTCTTGATGTACAGGAGTTGCCAATAAGACCAATCGAATCCCTTTTGACTTGCACAAGTCCACTATTTTTTCCAGGTATAAATCAGAAATTTTAGAAACGCCATGCTCTTTCTCGTCATCATCAATGAAGTGTCTTTTAACGATTTTATTCAGTTTGGATTTTCCCAGTCCGGGTTTTCGCTTATCGAAATGTCCGATGTGGGCTTGATGTTTTAAGGAGGGGAGTAGGAATATTTTTTTAAAATAAGTCAATCGTTTCTTTTTAATATTGTGGTCTATTTCTTGCCAATCTTGATAATTGACCATTGCATAATACCTTTCAAAATGAACGGTAGCCGTCCCTTCCTTTACTAACTTTTTATCATTGAATGCCGAAAAGTTGTGAGGAGTACATCCCAAAATTACCGTTTTGAGTCCTTGCTGCTTTTCAAGCAATTTTTTCAATTTAAAATAGGATTCGAAATAGATCTCTTTGTATTGGGCGACATTGGAGGCATTGCCCAAGATTTTAGGGTTTATCCCACACATTACATGTGAATCGCCCACAATTAAGGTTTGTCCATCGGGCTTGTACTGGTTTTGGTTGATGACATACCAGTTGAATCCCCCTATCAGCAACAATAGGAAAGATATTAAAGCAATAAACTTTGTAAATCGAAGAACGAATTTTTTCACTCGGTCATACGGTTTCTAGAACTGGAAATAAATAAATGTTTGTTCTTCGCCGAAGAAGAATAAAATCATCCAAATCAAAAAGATATATAAGACCCAACGAATAGCTACGTGGGTTCTTTCAAAGGCTAAGCCATGCATCTTGTCCCTCATCAACCATTCCCATATTAACAAGAGGAGTATGAGCGGCAAATATTTAAATTGATACCATTCTATTTTTCCGAAGGGATCGTTAAATATTCCTGCGATGTAAGCAAATGCATCCGAAATACTTGCTGCTCGAAAAAATATCCAAGCAAATACGGTAATCGTAAATGTCGAAAACATCCCCATCGTTTCCTTAATCGAGGGAAGATATTTTCCCTCCGCGACTACATTCAAGTTTTGCCGGTTTTTATTGAGTAGAAACAAGGGAACAAAATACAAGGCATTGAGAAATCCCCAAAACATAAATGTCCAATTGGCTCCATGCCAAAACCCGCTCACGACGAATATCATCATGACATTGAACAGGGTTCGATTGCGGCCCATTCTAGAACCTCCTAGGGGAATGTATAAGTAGTCTCTGAACCAAGAGGATAATGAAATGTGCCATCGTCGCCAAAACTCGGCGATATCCCTTGAAAAATACGGATAGGCGAAATTCCGCATTAAGCGGAAGCCGAATAATTTGGCGGTTCCAATAGCGATATCGGAATAGCCGCTAAAATCACCATAAATTTGAAACGTGAAGTAAAGCGCACCCAATAATAACATCGGTCCGGAATATCCTTCCGGGTTGCCAAATATTTCGTTGGCATAAATCGCTGCCGTATCGGCGATAACTATTTTTTTGAATAGCCCCCAGAGGATAAGGCGAAGCCCGTCTTTTCCATCTTCATAATTGAAGTTCCTTTCTTGGGAAAACTGGGGGAGTAAATTGGTCGCTTTTTCAATGGGCCCGGCTACCAGTTGGGGAAAAAAGCTCACATATCCGAAAAAAGCAATGGGGTCTTTTGTCGGTTCCATTTTACCTCGATATACATCAATCGTATAGCTAAGGGTTTGGAATGTATAAAAGCTGATTCCGACCGGGAGAATGATATTTAAGGTTGAAGCATTGAGGGTCGTTCCAAAAAAAGAAAACGCGCTCACAAAGCTCTCAACAAAAAAATCGTAATATTTAAAGAAACCTAGGATTCCAAAGTTGGCCGCCAAACTCAAGTAGTTTTTTTTTGTTGCGTTTTGTTT
>JAHDCE010000420.1 GCA_020630045.1 Saprospiraceae bacterium
GTCGGGATCGGCAGACGCGAACGCTATCGGTTCCAGGTCGGATTTACACTCCAGTCGTACGTCCGGGCCTTCGAATTCTAAATCGTAGCTAAAGAAGTTGTAATTGACTTCACCTCCAACTATCGGTTCTTCCTCTATATTCAATTGGAATTTAACAGTAGGAGCGAGTCCACCTAAAACATCTTCCGCTACCTTGGTTTCAAAACCGAAGGCTAGGTACTTGGCATTTTCGTTGATTGTATTTATGGCCGTTTCGGTAGTTTCGTCAATCGTTTCTCCGATAGAGGCAGCTAGTGAATCCGTATCAATTTCGGTAAAATTGATCTTGGACAAATCGGTATCACTTCCTAGGAATGTAATTTTTGTATTTACCGGCGTAATCGCTCCAATTGAGAATTTACTTGTATCGTTCGCCATGTCCAATACAAAATCATCAAAACGGATGCCTTCGCTATTCAATCTTGGGACGATGTCTTCAGCCGCTAAATCCACTCCGTTATCAATTAAGAAATCGGATACATCCTTTAAAACGTCCCTGGCTTCTTGAGGTAAATCATCTTCACCGGCGTTGATATTGAAATTGATGTTACCGCTCATATTGAGGTATGGCAATTGCCATTCTCCATTTTTACGGCCCACCGTAAACTCACTATCGTCGTCAAAAGTGATAGTGGATTGAATCAAGCTTAATTCAATCGGAGCAGGCACCGCTTGAAAGTCAATATCATAATCCGAATTACCTAAAGAGTCGATTACTGTCAAGAAATTCGCTTCGAAAGGCATGCTTTCGCCTTCAACCATGATCGGAAGTCGAAGGCCTCCTTTAAAGCCACCATCCGTAAGTGAATTCTTGTCTATATTCAGATATACCGAATCCATGGAGAAGGCCCAGCCAGCCATGTCGCCCTCATCCATATCCAATATTTTTTCGCCGTAAAGGCGAGCAGACACACCTTGTTTGTCCACCATTAAATCTTGTCCAGTGAAGGAGCCTTCCGCTCCTCCCGTGAAACTTGATGGAATGCCGATTAATAATTCCGGCATATAAACACCTTTCCATGCAACTGTGGTATCTGAATATCCCTCAGGGAATGAGACGGTAGGTGAGTTTTGTGATTTTGAATAATCGATATAGGCATTGCTCACGTCAAAAGTAAATCCTTCCATACCATCGATTTCGAATTTGTCAATTCGATTGATATCTCCTAGGAATTCACCCCACTCTTCGGTGTGAATTTCAAAATCCGCTACTACCCTTTTCCCGGGCTTTTCTAAGTTTTTAAAATCATTATCAAATAAATATTTTCCTTGTAGGGAAAAGCTTTGGAAACCATCACAATCACGGAGTACATAAGAGCCTTCTTCTGATTCCTCATCATAAGGACTAAAGACCAAGGGGAGATCCATCGCACGTTCCATATTGATGGAATCCGAAAGGAATAATTTGGTTTCGATACCGGCAACTCCATCAGGTACGATTTCAAGTCCGTTGGCTGTAAACTCGGCTAGTTCCCCATTTCCTATATCGACTAAGAATCGAGCTTCTAAAGTCGCTTTTTGTGGACGGAATTTTAAACCTACTATTGTAAATAAATATCCATCTTCTTCTACGTTTCCGTTAGAGACCGGTAATTTAAAATTGTTTGCAGTTGAGGTAATTTTATCAGAAGCGGTTTTCATCAATCCTTTCAGGTCAGGAGATTCAATCCATCCTCCTTCATCAGCAAGGGTAATGACCGAACCGGATTTTAATTGTTTTTTATCCGATAGTTGAATATTGTCGAATTTGACTTTCAATTTTCTGACAGGTCCAAGGAAAGGAACTTCGATGACTCCTCTTCCTGATATTTTGCCCGCTTGGTTATTTTTTGTAACGTTACTCAATCTCATCCTGAATCGTCCTACATCGACAAATTCTCCTACTCCGATATCACCGGAGTAATTAGCGGAAGAAATTTGCAATGGTTCCAGATCACTCGTACAAGCGAAGTTGACGGAAGGAGGTGTGAAGTCAAAATCGTAGCTAAAGAAGTTGTAATTAATTTCACCGTTCGGAAGTGGTTCTTCTTCAATATTTAAAGAAAATTTTACGGTTGGCGCCAAACCTCCCAAAAGTTCCTCGGCAACTTTCGTTTCAAAGGCGAAGCCTAGGTATTTTGCATTTTGATTTATCCCTTCAATACCATCTGCCACTAGGGTATCCATATTTAATTCTGCGAAATTGATATCGCTTAGATTGGCTTCGGACCCTAGAAATTCTATGCTCGTATTTACAGGTCTGATTTCATCAATAGAAAACTTAGAATTCGTATTACCTAAATCCAATATTAAATTTTCAAATCTGACTCCTTCACTTTTTAGTTTTGGAATAAAGGAAGCTACATCCGAATCGTCACTCACATTGTCTTTCAGGAATTTTTCTATTTCATCAAGAACACCTTTAGACTCTTCCGACATGGATGATTCGTCAGCTGTAATATCAAATTTAATATCACCGCTTAATTTTGCATAAGGTAATTCCCATTCTCCATTTTCTCGACCAACGGTAAGGATACTTTCTTCATCAAAAATGATTTTTGAACGGAGTAAACTTACTTCCACTTCCTTGGGTCGAGCTTCAAATTTAACGGTATAATCGTTGTTTCCGTCGTCTTCGAATTTGGCGAAGTAAGGCATGTTCTCCTCACCACTCATAATGGGCAATTGGATACCTCCGCCGAATCCACCATCAACTAATTTGTTGTTGGAAATATTTAAATAAAGCGTATCCATTGAGAAACCCCATCCGCCTAGGTCTCCTTGTCCTAAACCGAAGACATTTTCACCGTGGAATTTGGCTGTAGCTCCTTGGTCATCGACCATCAAGTCTTCTCCTAGAAATTCGCCGGCTTGCCCACCTGAGAAGCTTTTGGGAATTTCAATACGTAGTTCCGGCATGAATACACCTTGCCATGCCAGTCCAATTTCATCATACCCTTCCGGGAACTGCATTCCGGGTGCGTTTTCGCTTTTTGAGAAATCGATGTAAGCTACTGAACTTTCATAAGTAAAGCCTTGCATTCCATCAATTTCGAATTTATCGACATGATCGACTTGTCCTAGGAACGCTCCCCATTCTTCTGTATTGATATTGAAATGAGCTTCGACCGGTGAACCCGGTTTATCCAAGTTTTTGTATTCATTACTAAATACATATTTTCCATCCAAATTGAAGCTTTGGAAACCATCGCAATCACATCTTACATAAGAACCATTTCCGGTGTTGTTGTCAAAGGGTGAGAATACTAAAGGAATATCGGTCGCATTAGAAATATCAAGTGGTTTGTTGAGTCCTAATAAAATATCCACACTTGCGATTCCATTTGGAACGATTTCCAATCCTTGTGCTGTAAATTCGGCATATTCGCCATTCCCGATATCAACAAGGAACCTTGCTTCAATTACTGCTTTTTCTTTAGCGAAATTGAGTCCGATGATGGTTAGCATATATCCGTCTTCTTCGATATTACCGATAGCGACGGGGAGTTGGAAATTGGAGGCGACACTATTGATTTTATCTCCGACATTTTTAGCCAATCCTTTTAAGCCTTCGGGAGTGGAAGACCAGCTTTCGCCATCGGAAGAAGTGATGATGGAACCGGCAATCATTTGTCTCTTGGAATTAATTCTTAGATTGGAATAAGAAACTTTTAAATTTCTAAGTGGACCTAAAACCGGAACTTCGATAATACCAGTTCCGGAAAGATTTGCATTACCACCATTAATTTCATTGAGCACCATTGAAAATCTTCCGACTTTTATTTCATCACCTACCGAAAGAGTACCTAAGAAAAAATCTTCACTTAAATCAAGAGGTTCTAATTCACTGGTACAGGACAAGTTGACATCCGGGCCTTCAAAATCGAATTCATAATTAAAGAAATCATATTTTACTTTGCCATTTTGAATGGGTTTTTCTTCGATATTTAAAGCCATACTAACCGTGGGAGCAAGTCCGCCTAATAAATCTTCGGCAAGTTTGGTTTCGAAAGAAAAACCTAAATATTTAGCATTTCCATTTATATTTTCTATTCCTCTTGCTTTGAGTGAATCGACATTGATATCAGCAAAATTGACACCACTTAAATCCGCTGTTGTTCCAAGAAATTCAACTCCTGTATTAATTGGATTAATGGAACCAATAGAAAACTTGGAATCGTCGCTATTCATATCAAGGCGGAAGTTTTCGAATTCTACTCCGTCACTATATAATTTTGGAATAACGCCACCTGCGTCAACATCCACACCATTTTCCGTAAGGAAAGCCTCTATATCATCTAAAACTTGTCTTGACTCTTGCGACATATCGCTTTCATCAGCATCAATATTAACATTGATTTTTCCGGAAAGATTGAGATA
>JAHDCE010000421.1 GCA_020630045.1 Saprospiraceae bacterium
ATAAGATATCCCCCCATCTAATGGAGACATATTTTGGTGTTACATTTGCGCACATCGAGAATATGAATACACTGAGGATAAAAAAGCATGTTCGATTACAAGGACACCGAGGTGCCATCTACGCCCTCAAACGGCTGGATGACCGGCGGCTTTTGTCTGCCGGTGGTGATGGCTGGATGGTGGAGTGGAACCTCGAACAGCCCGACCAAGGGATGCTTCGGGCGAAGACGGACAGTCATATTTTTTCGCTAGGATATTTTGAGCAGAAGGGCTGGCTGGCTGCCGGCAATATGGAAGGCGGCGTTCATTGGTTGGACTGGAACAATGGTGCGAGTATCAAGGATGTGGCACACCATACCAAGGGCGTGTTCGCCATTTCCCCTTACGGGGAATATGCATTTTCCGCCGGAGGCGGTGGAAAAATCACCAAATGGAACCTAAATGGAATCAAGACGGCGGAAACCCTCCATTTGACGCATAGTTCCATCCGTTGCATCGACATTTCCGGAAAGAAAATGTCATTAGGCGCCAGTGACGGGAACATTTATTTTTTGGATACCGATACGTTCGAGCTCCTAGGAGAAATCAGGGCCGCGCACGAATCATCCGTCTTTAGTTTACGAAGATTGCAGGACGGCACTTTGCTTTC
Source organism: Saprospiraceae bacterium (assembly GCA_020630045.1). Taxonomy (GTDB): domain Bacteria; phylum Bacteroidota; class Bacteroidia; order Chitinophagales; family Saprospiraceae; genus JAHDCE01. The sequence goes on from JAHDCE010000421.1 coordinate 650, forward strand.
CGGCGGACGGGACGCTAGACTCAAAAAATGGGATGAGCAAGGAGCGTTGCTCCTTGAAAAAGAAGCCCATTGGTTTACCGTCAACGATATGACGATACATCCAGAAGGACGTATATTCGCGACGGCAAGCCGGGACAAAACCATTCGCATTTGGGACACCGAAAACCTCCGACTCCTGAAGGAGCTCAACGGCCCTAGGGACGGTGGACATACCCACTCCGTAAATGCCATCATATGGATGGATGAACGGACCCTCGTCTCCGCCGGAGATGACAGAACGATTATTGTTTGGAAAACCGAATAACCGATATGATACTGAGTGACAAAAAAATACTGGCCTCCATCGACAAGGGGGAAATCGTTATCGAACCGTTTGACCGCTCTTGCTTGGGGACGAACTCTTATGATGTCCACTTGGGCAAGTATTTGGCCGTTTATACGGATGAAATCCTGGACGCCAAAAAACACAATACCATCCGGGAAATCATCATTCCTGAAGAGGGGTATGTCATTCATCCGGGTACGCTGTATCTAGGAGTCACTGAGGAATATACGGAAACGCACAATTCAGTCCCCTTCCTAGAAGGGAAATCGAGTGTGGGTCGTTTGGGTATTGATATCCACGCCACGGCGGGAAAGGGCGATGTAGGCTTTTGTAATACTTGGACATTGGAAATCTCCTGCGTACATCCAGTCAGGGTCTATGCAGGTATGCCTATCGGCCAACTCATCTATTTCATGGTGGATGGTGAGATAGAAAATTATTACAATAAAAAGAAAAACGCCAAGTACAACGCCAGGACTATCCGCCCGGTAGAGTCGATGATGTGGAAGAATAAGTTTTGATCATCATCACCAATATGGCCCGAGTTTCAAACCTATTTCGAAGGGGTACATGACATATCCGTTGTCACGAACGGATGCAAAGAAAGGGCTGAGTCCATACCTCCCGTAAAATGTGGCCGGCCCGAAGCCGATTTCTCCTAGTAATCCGTACCTCAAGGTGGACACATAAAATTCTCCACGGTCTTTCACTTTTCCGTTTTCAACGGTCTTGTACCTCGCCTTCGCTCCTAAGTTCATTGAACCGTAGGCTCCTAGACTTATTCGAAAAGATTTCAACAATTTTCGGTCAGGATGGGATTCATAGTTCAACATTAGGGGTACGGTGAAATGAAATGTATTGAATCGACTATACAGGACATTGAAGGTATCTAAAGACAAAGGTTGGACAACGGTGGTTCCGCTTCCGTCCAATGCGTATTTTTGACTCAAACTATAACGATGGAAATCCATGGAAAATCCATAAAGTATATTGAATTTATCTTGAATAAGGTTTACCCTTTGTTGGAAAATTTGAAAATTCCAGTGCATGGACCATCCATTTCCTTGTTGGAATCGGGATAAGGAATCTTGTAATTGGGTATTGAAACCGGGCCCAGCCCAACCCGCATATCCGACATCCAACATCAACCAGCGAGTTTCCAAACGCTTCTTTTTCTCGATGACCGTATCAGTGGCGACCTCTTCAATTTGTCCTTGAAGTGTCCAAGCGATTGAGAGGAAAAGAAAAACTCCAAAAATCCGTATGACCGTTCCCTTGTAATTCATGGCCGAAAAATAAAATTATTTCCGCAATACTCATCGTTTCACCGCCATTTCCTCATTCTTATGAAAACTCCGCATCCTTTCGCACGGTTTTTGGAACGATAGTTGAATAAAACACAATAACAAAAACATACGTATAACAAAAGTGCATTATACGTTTCTCTGATTCTTCCAATTCCTATTATTAAGATGACAGCATCATTGAAGATATTCATCCAGAACAACACGGACATCGTTCGCTACCTCATCATCTTAGTTTCCTTTATGGGAATTATGGTGTGTAACACCTTCGCCCAGGATCCGATTTGTCCTGAAATCGAAGATGATGTCGCCTTGTATGAACTGGAAGACTGCGACGGCACAACGACCGTTTGTTATCCCATATCCCTAGCAAATGTCATTAATGACGAATATGAAATCCTTGTGAACGGCGATCCTTATTCGGGTTCGTTCTCGGGATGTATGTTCGACTCTACCATCGTTTATAGTTACTTCACTTTACTTGGACAAGGAACCGCGGGTCCCTACCATATGGAGTCGTGGACCGTCAACGGTGTCACCTATTCGGGTCAATTCGAAGACATCGATGCCTTAGTGGACTCCCTCAATACTTGGGATCCTACCGGTGAATGGGTAGCTGATGAAGGCACCCCGACCATACAAGGAGGAAATCTTGACAATGAGTACAGCGACATGGTGATCGAGCAACTCCAATTGCCCGGCACATTCGCAAATCTCGGCCTTAATTATGGCCAAACCGCCCTAGGAACCAATCTAGAATTCGGCGTAGGCACTTATGAAGTGACTTTGACTTGGACGGACGGCGCTTGCTCGGATGTACAAACGGTACATGTCGCTTGCTTGCCGGACGAAACATTATATGATACCATTTACTTGGGCTTGGCAGGAACGACCTGCCTGAACACCGGCGATTTACTAGGAACTCCGGGGAGTTTGACTCCTTGTGAAACCTACACCGGATCCATACTATTACCCAGTGAAGACCCGTCAACGAATTGTGTTTCTTACCTAGGACAAGAAATCGGAGAAGAGACGCTTTGTTATGTCATTTGTGACGACTTGGGATTCTGTGATACGACTTATGTAAATGTAGTGGTTGAACTCCCTCCTGCCGGAGAAATCATTATTGAAACGATTTTACTTGGACAGACGGGCAGCGCTTGCTTGGATACAGAATTGGACGCATTGACGATGTTCAATGATTGTCCGGACTTATCCGGAGATTTTGTCCAATTCTTTCCGGAGAGCGGTTCGACTTGTTTTGAATTTATCGGACTCGAAATCGGCACCGATACGGCTTGCATCGTCATCTGTGACGAAAGCTCGGTCTGTGATACGATTATCGCATATGTTTCGGTGATTGACGCCACCATACCGCTACCTAGTGCAGTGGATGATATTGATACGACCTTTCAAAACAATGTGGTGACCGTAAATGTAATGGGCAATGATACCATTGATTTCTTTTCGGAAATCAACATCGTTGATGAACCGGCTCATGGTTCCGCTATGGTGAATTTTGACAATACCATCACCTACGAACCGGATGAGGAGTTTTGTGGAGAAGAAGTATTTACATACGAGATTTGCAACCTAGGAGGATGCGATACCGCACAAGTCACCATTATGGTTCTTTGTGATGAAATTCGGATATACAATGGATTTTCGCCAAACCAGGACGGACTGAATGACCGGTTCAGGATATCGGGTATAGAAGCGTTTCCGAACGTTGAGATCAAAGTCTTTAATGTATGGGGAAATTTAGTCTTTGCTAATGAAGAAGGAGAAGGCTACCAAAATGAAACCGGCTGGGACGGTACTTGGAAAGGACAGCATTTGCCGGATGGCGATTATTTTTACCATATTATTTTGAACGATGGATCGGGCAAAACCTACACCGGCAATTTGCTCATCACTAGATAACACACACTCACAAAGAGGCGACACCGAGGGAGGTGAACTGAACAGTCTCAAGAGAAAACAAGAAAGGGGGACCGCTCGTGTCCCCCTTGTTTTTTCCTAGAATTCGAATTCAATACACTGTGTATTCAATCTAGGCTTGAATTATATGATTCACATTTTTCACACCGTTATGCCAAATTGCCCATATCACGAAT
>JAHDCE010000002.1 GCA_020630045.1 Saprospiraceae bacterium
AAATATATAGTTTATGAAACAATGGATTTTTCCCATCATCGTGGTGCTTTTAATCGCCGGATATTTTATCGGTCGTCACTTGTACTTCAAACCGAATTATGGCGGTGGTGAAGTCGCTCCGAATTTTAGCGGCGTGAGCCACGACGGTTTCACTTTCGAGTTGAATGACTTGAAGGGGCAATATGTGCTGCTTGACTTCTGGGGCAGTTGGTGTGGTGATTGCCGAAAGGCTCATCCCGGACTCGTTGACTTGTATGACACTTTTAATGGAAAGGAATTCAAGGATGCGAGCGGCTTCGAGGTCGTGAGTGTGGCATTGGAAGTTCGGGAAAACGGTGCTTGGCAACGGGCGATTCAGAAGGACAGGTTGCATTGGAAATACCATACTGTGGAATATTTCCCGAAAGGGGGAAAAATGGATGATACCGTTCTAGGTAAAGAATATGGTATCACATGGCTTCCCACTTCTTTTTTGTTGTCCCCTTCCGGGGAAATCATAGGTGTAAGGATGAGCAAGGACGAACTCAAAAAATTCTTGACCGAAAAATTAAAGGACTCGTGAAGGCAATGATATTCGCTGCGGGACTGGGCACTCGCCTCCGTCCATACACCAACGACCGACCCAAGGCGATGGTGGAAGTGAACGGAACACCTCTATTGGAAATCAATATTCGGAAGCTCGTCGGCTTCGGATTCAAGGATATCGTGGTGAATGTCCATCATTATGCGGATATGGTGGAGGATTTTTTACAGTCGAATGACTTTGGTGCGAATATCCATATTTCTGATGAACGAGGCTTGTTGTTGGAAACGGGTGGCGGATTGCAAGCCGCCGCTCCCCTACTCGACGGCGACGAACCGTTCCTTGTACACAATGTGGATATATTGACGGATTTGGATTTGGGAGCCATGATGGCTTACCATCAAGCACACCGCCCTTTGGCGACTTTGGCGACGAGCATGCGGGATACTTCCCGTTATTTGTTATTTGACGAATCGGGGGTTTTACATGGCTGGACGAACGTGAAGGCCGGAATCGTCCGGCAGAAGCGTCCGACAGAAGCAGATTTGATTTTTCGTGCCTTTAGTGGCATTCACATTATATCTCCTAGGTTATTACAACTATTCCGCCGTAGCGGAAAATTTTCGATTATCGACACCTATTTGGATTTGGCGAAAGCCTATGATATACGGGAGTATCGCCAAGCGGAGGGTGTCCGTTGGATGGATGTGGGTAAACCTGAGATGTTGGAATTGGCCAGAAAGGAATTCGGGTGATTCGGGAACGGGTTATTTTTTACGTTTAAAGCTTCTCAAACGGGTAGACTCTTCCCCGGGGAATTTCTTCTTTTTGTCGAACACGCCTAGGATGGCCGGCTCGATATTCATCTTCACCTTTGTCGCTTTCTTTGTATTTTTCTTAGACAACTGTGTATTTTTTCCTGTGCCCATATTCGTACTGTTTTCTAATCTTCTAAATCAGTCTCTTACAATATAAAGATTTTTCAAATTCCAAACTGTTGTTTTTGGTTCCATATTGGATTTTAATCGACGGAATTCGCTCTTTTCTATTAAAAGGTGGACAAAAGTCGACTTTTTTTCGGAATTGTGTGTAACGGAAATGAAGAAACGGACATATTATCCCCCCCCATCCTTTATTTCACGCTCAAGGGTTTTGAGATTATCTTTTGCTAAAGTGACCATCGGATGTTTTCCACCCAATACCTTTTTCATGACCGGAATGTACTTCTGAAGCAATTCCAAAGCCGGCACTAACTTGCCACCACCCCGTAAAATCAATGCCAAGTTGCCCCATGCAGTAATGGTATTCGGATGCGTTTCGCCAAGGACGCTTTCCATTTGGGCGACGACCTCATTCATCAGGGTTTCGGCTTGGTCGCTCCTTTTCAGGTCATGGTGTAATAAGGCGAGGTTTGATTTTCGAATTAGGATTTGGGGGTGCTGTTTTCCCAATTGTTCTTCTCCGGCCGATACGGTATGCTGCATCATTTCTAGCGCCTTGTCGAGTTGTCCCAAATCTTGATACACGAGGGCCATAGTCGATTTCCGTCCTAGCGTTACGGGGTGTTCCTTTCCGAAATGTTTTTGAGTCAAGGGAAGGATTTCTTTCAATTGTTCGAGTGCGGCTTCGTATTCTTCGAGTTCCCAGAGGCATTCGGCCAGGTTTGATTTGGTGTTCAAGGTATTGGGATGTTCGGGGCCGTAGTATTTTTCATCGGACTTCACCGCTTGTTCCAATATCTTCTTGGCCTCTTCGTGTTCTCCTAGATTTTCCAACACGGTTGAAAGGTTAGAATATGTTCCGGACAATTCCTCGGGATTGTCCTTGTCAGCATCTAGTACTTTGACCAGTATTTCTTTGGCTTCTTGGTATTTGCCCAAGTCCTGTAAGACGGTAGCCAGATTGTTGTATGTGACCATTACGGAAGGATCGTTTTCCTCGTAAATTTCCTTTTCTATACAAAGAGCTTTCCTCAAATTTTCTTCGGCCGCTTTATACTCTCCCATATCTTGCATGACGGATGCCAAGTGGGCATATCCGACAGCGACCCGGACATGATTTTCCGAATAAATTTCACGGTCGATATCCAAGGCGATTTCGAATTGTTGTTTGGCTTTTTTATAGTTACCTTTCTTTTGATAGACGATTCCGAGGGTCATGATAACCGTAGCCGTGAATGTGTCTCTTTCGCCGAATTCCGTTCGAGTTTTTTCGACAGTTTCAAGGAGCAAAGTTTCCGCTTTGTCGAATTCTCCCACTTCCAATAAGGCCAAGCCATAATTGGCTTTGATTTCGAATGCACGGGGATGGGTGATTTTTCCGTTTTCGAGTAATGCGACCGCTTCTTCCAGATTGACCAAAGCCTTTTCGGGTTCGTTCGAACGGATGAGGCTGAGTGCGAAATTGGACAAACGTGTCGCTCTGACAAGGACTGCGCTATCGACACCTTCGCCTATGGTGTCTTTTACTTCGTCTAATGTATTTTTTGCGGAAATGAATTCGCGCCCATAAAATTTACTTTGCCCGGAACTGGATCGGAGTCCCGTAATCAACGTGCTTTCCGATGCTTTGAAATGTTTGAGCAGGCTTCGTTGACAAGCTCTCACATCGAGTCCTGTCAGTTCCCCTTCGGAATACCATTTGTTGTAATTGGTAAAAAACTCAATGGTATTTTTCACATCTTTCTCCTTGGGCGGAAATGATATTTTAATCACTTCTTGGATGAACTTATGAATATTGAACGTATCGTTTTTGCCTTCTACCAGAAGTCCTTTGTCCACTAGGGATGTCAGCGTAGCATTGAATCCGAATCGACGTTTTTCTTCTACACCGAATATTTGATTCAACCAATACAATCTAAAGGGTATCGAAGGCAATATGCCGAGTGCTTGAAGTATGCGTTTTTCTCTTGTAGTAATGGTTAATTGTTGTAAGAACCCGGACAAGATGCTATGGATGGTTTCCGTACCATTTTCCAAAGGGATTTCTATTCCTTGTGAAAAATCGGATTGCGACAAGCCTTGAGTGGTTAAGGCTTCACTCAATTCCTTCAATTTAATGTTTCCGACTTGGGCTGTTTTGGCAATCATTTCGATTCCTAAAGTATGGTAATCGATGGATTCTAATATTGAAATAAGGAACTTGTCTTTTTTCTCTCTTTTATAGTAATTGTAAAATAATTTTCTAGCCTGCTCTTTAAGTAATTTTTTAAGAGAAACATGTCCCCAATCGGATTCAATATTACTTTCGGAAAGCGTGATCATAATAATTTTCCAATCCCCCAGGAGATCTATTTCTTTCACTTTGGAATCGGCGGTTGTCATATTGTCTAAGACAATGATACCACAAGCGGTTATTTTCTTAAGCTTCCTGATAATCATTGAAAATTTCTTTTCAATATCTTCATCAGAAATAACACTTATATCCTCCGTCAATCCCATATTTTCAATTAAAACGGAATTGGATACAAAAGCATTTTTTATTCCCTTACTAGCATCTAACCAGATGTAATATTTATGGGTATTAAAATTCAATTTTATATACTCGCCCACCAAGGAGGTACGCCCCATTCCGCTGACTCCACTGACGACGACAAATTGATTTTCTTTTATTGATTTTTCAAGCTTCTTCAGTTCTCTTTCTCGCTTAACAAAAAGCCCTGATGCAGGTATTAAAGTCAGCTTTCTTATTTCAATATTAACATCTACCGTTTGACGTTTCGCCGTCTCTAATAAAATACAATCATAGATTACGTTATTCCTATTGCTATCCGTAGTATCCTTGGTATCCAAGGACATGATTAGCCGTGCGATGTTTTCGAATTGTTTTTGTATTTGATTAATCTCAATTTCATCTCCTTGTTCTGAAAACAAAATATTTTCTCCGTAAGCCAATTCGTTTTTGTGTGGCAGGCAAGTTCCTTCGATATAACTGTTGACGACTTTGTCTATGATTTCTTTGGATTTGATGTCATATTTTTTGTCCTCCGGCAAAATATGCCCGGCCATGTTTTTTATGACATTACAAAAGTCTGTTCTAAACCGCTTCGTCCATACTCCCAGTCCGGTATTATCTCCTTCTATGACCCTTGACAATATCGGAAGGATATAAGGTTTTCTATTTTCATGTTTTACATAATGAGCGTCTAGAATTTTTTTTACTACGCTTTGACAACCCTCAAAGCTTTGATGTGTAGGAGAAGTCATGATGATGTTCAAATCGGGCAATTGGATATTGCAAATTCCGGAATAATCGCTTAGTCCCGTCCGACTGTCAATGAAAATGTAATCGTAATGGTCAATGTCCGTATTTTTCCCTTTGGGATCTTTGAGACATTTCTTGAGGTATTCTATGAAATGTTTTCCGTCTAAATGGTCATAAAACTCGTACCAATCAAAGTAGTTGATTTTGCGTGAGTATGTCTCATCATAATGGGCGGGAGCTAACAGGTCTACTTTTTTGTTCCCTTTCGTCAACAGAGGCGTGATATATTCTTCTCGATTGAGCTGTTCTAGCTCGGAGATTTTCATTTCTCCACCTTTGCTGATTTTTATTCGATAGTCGTTGAACAAGTCGATGAAACCTTTGGGCTTTACTGTTGTTGTTCGGTATTTTATCTGGCCCGTGCTTTCATCTTCGTATTCTTCCAGGAAGAATTTGTGGATACCGGGAGCCTCCAAGTCCCAGTCAATCAACAGGACGTTCTTATCCAAATAATAGAGAAAGTAGGCGGCCAAATTGGTCGCTAACTGGGTTCGTCCCACTCCTCCTTTATATGAATAAAAAGTGACTATCATCATTACATATTTGGCCCCATCAAGTCCGAATCTCCCTTGATGGAATCATCAAAGAGACGGCTTTTTAATGGTGGTTTGAAACACAGGTTGTGAAATGCCATATTGGTAATGCGGCGGAACAATACCTTTTTATCCGCGACATTCAATTCCACTTTAGTGGACGGTTCATAAATCGCCTTATACTTTTTATCGTATAAACGGTCAAAATGTTTTTCGTGTAATCGACTCATGGTTTCCTCATCCGTTTGTTGCCAAGTCCTACAAAAAGGAACGATAGCTCCCCCAATATCCGTATTATTATAATAGGGAACAATTTTATGGAAGTACTCGCATAAAAACAGATTGGGATCGATGATGGCCAGGGCCGATTTGTTATACTTTTGACGAATGTCAACCAATTCTTCCGGTTGCATCTGCATGGGATCGAGAAAATCGAATTTTACGGTAAAGCTTGATTGCTTTTTGTATTCTTTCAACAATTCTTCGATTGTTCTTCCTTGTTGAAAAGGTCGCCAATCTTCGGGTCGATTGCCATATTGATTTTTATAGCTGAATAAGGGCGACGATTCTTTGTTTTTTTCGAGTTGGGACATCCGTTCACTTGTATTGGCGATGACAAGTATCCGAAACTCTTTTTCAAATCGAGTTTTTCCTTTAGAGACATTAATGATTTGAGTATTGTTGTTTCCGAATTGGGCGGTATTCCCTTGTCCTGAAAAGACCGTTTGGTAAATGATTTTACCTGATTTTTCAATGGTCGGCATCAGTTCCGCCTTCATCCTTTCATTATCTGTCCCTTCTAGTTCTATAACCCGCAATATTTCCAATAAGGCCCATCGGATTTTATTTTCCTCTACCGTTTCATCTCCTTGGCTGATTATCCCCTTTCTGACCTTTTCCGTTAATTCTTGGTATCGCCCTTGTTGCTGAATCACCTCGAACAATAACGGGCTTCCCCTAAGAAGTTTGCCCGCTTCTTCCAGTGCTACTTTCAACTCACCTTTTATGATAAGCAGTGAAAATTCCTGAATGTATTTTTTGATTTCGGGCATATTCTTTCTTGGAATTCAAAGTCCGGCATCGATATAATGTGGTAATATAACGGCTATATTCGTAAAACAGATACGATGAAGAAAGTTTCAATACAGTAGATGCCCTTAAACGTAGCTAGGGCTATGCTTGGCGGCGAATGCCTCGTTGATTCCCAAAATAACGGTTTGGCTATACTCAATTTTTCGTGATAACATCTAATGTTCAAGATCTAATGAATCCCGTCCTATCGAAGCAATGTGACATCTCCACTCTCACGAATGACCTTACCGTTGACAAGACGGAATTCAACGCTATATACAAATACTCCCGGGTTCATTAATTTCCCATTAAATAGACCGTCCCAGCCGACATCTACAGCGGAAGAACCGGAAGGAATATATGCACCTTGGTCATATACCAATTCGCCCCATCGATCATAAACTTGAACAAATAAAATTTCTTCGATTCCCCTTCCCGGATAGACGGAAAACATATCATTGTAGCGGTCTCCGTTTGGAGAAAATGCATTGGGAATATACAAGTCGTAATCTTCTAATACCGTGATGGTGAAAATATCTTTCGCCACACAGCCTTCGGGACTAGTCGCCTCTAGAACATAATTCGTAGTTATCAAGGGGAAAGCTATCGGATCTATACAGTCGGCACAAGTCAAAGAAGTGGAATCATTCCAAGTCCAATTCAATTGGTCGATAGGAATAGATGATTGAAGCATGAGTGGTACCGTCTCTCCTAAATGAATGGTAGTATCCTCTCCTGCTTCAATGAAAAACGGGAAAGGCTCCTCTATTGTAAACGTCACTTGATACACACAGTTGGGATTATCCCCTTCCATAATCAACATGGTATGTTCTCCTACTACTATCCCTTCAACGATATTTGATGATATTCCATCTTGGGAAGAAAAAGGGAAAAACTCTAATCCATCAAATGAGTAATTCAAGTTTTCATTCATACCTCCATACAAGGAGTCAATGACGAAAGTTCCTGTTAAATCTTCCGGACAAACCGGCTGCTCGATATGGTAATCCATACCTGAAATACAAGAACAAGAGAACTGGCTGACCTCCACTTGGAAGATGCAGGCCGGATCATTCGTATCCGCAAATATCAGGGTATAAACATTTCCATCGGCAGGGAGCATGATGCTTTCATCAGAACCGTAAGCAAAGGGACCGAACACATCTGTTCCGGCAGTGACCGTATATGTTGCGGCAGGCCCGGGATTCACCGCCGAAATAGTGAAATCCACTCGATATGTATCGTCGCTTGAGTCAGAATTCGTTCCGCCATTATTGCAAAATCCTGTAGCCAACTCATCGATGGTCAATCCGCATGGGTTTTCGATAATTACAACGACGGATGCACCGTCTTCACCACAATCGGAGCTCGTCTCCATAAACAAACCGACTTCACCATTAGCGATATCCCCTTCTCCTATCGTATAAACGGTTGATGCCGTATTCGGGTCAGAAAAAGAGCCGTCCCCGGTTGTAGTCCATTGGATATTCGTTTCTTCCCCAAGTATCGCTTCCAAGGACACCTCGGTTTCGTAGAAAAATACGGTTATGGTATCCGGCAATATAATTCCCGGTCTGGCAAAAACATCCGTTGTCGTCAAATTGGAGATGAGCGACTTATATCCACCTGCGTTCAGGTCCGGTATATTATCCAGTGTAGCTGAATTATCCAAGGTACCGTCACTGAACCAATCCCCCAAGTAGGCATCAATAGAAAATGAAGCGATGGTATCCGCTTCGACCACATCTATAGTGAAAATGGCATCGGTACCCGACAAGGGGGCAGAACCGATGCTCAGTCCCGACAATCCATAAGGTTCATATGTCCAAGTGACCGGATCGGGTAAGATATCCGTAAACTCTAGGCCGAACAATGGAATATTGGTTTGATTTTCGATTGTGAATGTGTACGTAACAAAAGCATCTTCGCAACTTTCAGTCACACTCACACTTTTACTGAATCCTATAAATGTAGATGGGCAATCCACCGTACCATCCAACAATACATCTTCGGCGGTCGTCTTAGAGCCGTCAAAATCATAATATACTTGTCCTCCAGGACCACCAATATCCACATCTTGGTCATTATAGAAACCTAAAGGTGCCGCACTTGCATCATATGAATAAGTGATGGTAACGCAGCATCCTGCGGGAATATCGAAACTACCCGTATTTTCAATCGCACAACCATTCGTATTGACAATTGACCCTACGAAAACAAAATCAGGCGGAGCAATATCCGCAACCGTCACACCAACAGCATCTAAGCTTCCGATATTACAAACATCCACTTCATACATGATTGTATTATTACATATTGGTGTGTAGGTTACCGCTCGCTTAATCGCTTGTAAAGTAGGAATCGGATCGACACAAACGGCGATATTGTCTATATTGTTAGAATAGGCCAGTTCTTCAATTGCAGTAATGGGTAGCGAGATAGGAATAGACGCACTACCATCATCATTTAAAACCGCATAAATATTCGTAGGGGAAGATATCGGTAGAGTTATCGTGAAAGTTTCTGTGGTTCCTGCCGGAATTGCACAAGGAATTTGCCAAGTGAGCAAGAAAGTCCCCCCGGATGTTTCCGGATTATTATGGTAAAAAGAAACGGGCATTCCTGAAGGAACGGATAATTCCCTTAGGGCCTCCACCGTGAAAGTGATTTCCACACTTTCGGGAAAAGGACAGAATCCAACGGGCTCAACATCTATGATATCAATCGCACCGTCTCTATTAAAATAAGCTGTAGCAGTACTTCCGGGGTCGACAGGACAGACGAATAGATTGACGATATTTTCCGCCAAGGCTTCATCCAAAAGTGAATATGCAGGAGCACCTGGTGCCAATAAATCTATCGAGGCCACTTGTCTCAACCTCTCACGAGTAACAGGATCGGAAAAAGCATCATCAAAAGCGATGGTCACGATATGATATCCCGCAGCTTTGAACTCATCTGCCAAAGCGACCAATGAAGGGGCGACTTGTCCTTGGGAACCATCAGTTGATAAGACAAGTATTCTTTCTACATCAGGGCGAGCGATTCCCGAAAGATAATCTTCACCAAACACCATGGCCGATTGCGGGTTAGTACCACCACTAAAAGCCCGAGTAAATGTATTGTATTCCTGTAATTTGGGGAGATCCCCGGTCATCTGGATACGAATATTCTGTCCGTCAGACCATTCAATAATGGCAGCACGACTATCGTCCGGTCCACTTCCGATATTGATTTCCTCTAAAAAGTCTACGAAAAATTCTTTGGATTCGAAATATTCAACCCCGTCTACAGAACCTGATACATCATTTAGGATAACGATATCCAAGGGTTCGGTACAAGGAAAAACAGCGACCGTTTCATCCAAGAGCGATACGGATATACTTTGTTCAGCGCCTCCGCTATCCGATACTACGATATAATATTCCCCATGTCTTAAATCAGGTATCGTATAATAATCTCCTTCCCCGGAAACAGATCCCGATGCGGGACCCGACCAAGTATAAGAATAAGGAGCAGTACCTCCGGCGATTCCAACCGTAATGGCACCATTCGCCAATTCATTCGAGCTATTGGTTGTCGTCAATTCTATGATTTCAAAAATCGACCCATCGACGGCTGTCATTACGATTTCTGTCCGTACTTCCTTGTCATCAACAGGGGCGGTTACAGTAACATTATATATCCCTTCGGTTAAATTTCCTATTGTAAAAATATCATCTGTACTAGTACCGGAACCGGTGGTTCCGTCCACCGTATTTTCCCAAGCATAAACGAAAGGAGTCAAGTCAAAGTTGTTAACATCAATTTCTAGGGCTCCGTTATCCGCACCGATACAAGGAGGAAAGGCTATCACATTAAACGCAATACCACAATCCGTATTTACAACAGTAATCGAATCATTGCAGGAAAAAGGATTTCCATAGATATAGGCCGAACCGGCTATCCAACTCGGATTTTCCAACAAGTCTTGGATACCACAACAATCGGATAGATTGGAATTATCATTTACCAATAAGTCATTACCTACGAAAACAACATCTGAAAAACCGTCTATTTCCGTTAAGGCACCATTACTTTGGATGGTCAAATTTCCATTAATGGCAGTTACGCTTGAAAGGCCATCTACGTTCATTAATTGACTATTCCATCGGATTGTCAAATCGCCTGAAATCGTTCCATTTACGAAAGACAAAACATCAACTTCTGTCAGTTTAAAATTATTAGATATTTCCACCCCACCACCGAAAGAGGACACACCTGACAAGCCATTCAAGTTCAACAAATTTCCATTACCCGATATAACCAATCCATTACCGATAGAAGTCAAATTGGACAAATCATCTAAATTAGTTAATCCATCATTGTCGTCAATACTTAAATAATCTCCAATTGTAGTGATATTTGACAAACCGTTTAAATCAGTCAAAGTGCCATTCCCTTTAATCAGGACATGGCCATTGATCGTTGTTAAGTTGAGTAATGGATCTAAACTCTGCAAGTTATTATTATCTGCAATTGTCAAATAACCTCCAATTGAAGTTATGTTTGACAAGGCATTGATTTCCGTTAGTCCATTGTTGTTATCTATACTTAAATAACCTCCAATGGAGGTTACGTTTGACAAAGCATCGATTTGAGTCAATGACCAATTGTCAGCTATCCATAAATGACCATTGATAATTGTCAAATTGGACAAGGGATCTATGTTTGTCAGTTTAGAGTTTTCTTTAATGGTTATAAAATCTCCAACAGACATCACATTTGACAATCCGGTTATATGATTCAAGGAGTTATTGTTATCTATACTCAAATAACCACCGATTGAGGTCACATTGGACAAACCATTCAAATCCGTCAGGGAGCCATTATCCTTAATCCACACATGACCATTGATAATTGTCAAATTGGACAAGGGATCTAAATTTTGCAAAACGGCATTATCCCGAATTGTCAAAAATTTTCCAATAGAAGTCAAGTTGGAAAGACCATTAATATTGGCAAGTTTTTCATTGCGTTGGATTAACAAATGTCCCCCAAGTGATGTCACACCGGACAAGGCGTCTAAATTTAAGATTTTAGGATTATCGAATATGGTAACATATCCGGCAATTGAAGTTAGATTCGACAATCCGTCAATATTTAATAAAAACGTTCCTCCAATAATTCTAAGGAAGGCGCCAATCGAAGTCACATTGGACAACCCATCTATATCCAACATGGATGAGTTGTTATTTATAACTAAGCTTTCTTTGATAGAAGTAATACCTGACAATCCATCCAAATGTGCCAAGTAATAGTTTTCGAGAATGATGACATCCTTGCCGATGGATGTTAAATTCGAAAGACCATTAATTTGAGAAAGCCCGTTATTATTATTAATCTCTAAAGCTCCTCCTATTGTTGTCAAATTCGAAAAGGCATTAAGTCCATTTAGATTAGCACTTGGATTGTCCTTGATAATCAAATCCCCCCCTATATATGTCAAGTTGGATAAATTGGACAAATCAGTGATAATGGTCGAGTCTGTAGATTGTATGACCAATGTATCAATCAACGAGGTCGTAGTAGGATCAAAGGCATCCACCTCCTCTTGACTGCTTAGGATAATTGTACTTTGTGAATATCCTAGGATGGATACAAATAGGATGAGTGCAATGGTTAATGTCTGACGCATGGATGACTTTTTACTTATTAAGAGATACACAAATAGCAAATTGTGAGTGTTGGTTTCTAAAAAATGAAACCAACATCCACAAAATCAGGTGATACAATCCAAAAATATTGTTATATAGACAATTCAAATTTAATGAAATATCCGGACAAATCAAATGATTTAACATCCCCAATTATTTCAGACAATGAGTCGGTCACATATCCTCACTTTTGGGTAAGAAAGTGAGATCACCCCGCCCAACCCTCACGGTCCAAACTCCTGAAATGTATGGCTTCCGCCAAATGGGTATGGTCGATGTTGTCGGCACCTGCCAAATCAGCGATAGTGCGGGCGACTTTGAGGATGCGGTCATAAGCGCGGGCGGAGAGTTGTAGGCGTTCCATTGCCGTTTTTAGCAACAGGCGACCTACGTTGTCCAGCACACATACTTCCCTGACCATATTGCTGGGCATTTGGGCATTGCAATAGATACTATTTTGTTCCTTGAAACGATCGACTTGGATTTCCCGGGCAGTCACCACTCTCCTTGTAATGTCTTCGCTGGTTTCTGAGGGGCGGTCTTGGGAGGACAGTTGTTCATAAGAAACCGGCGTCACCTCCACATGTAAATCTATCCGATCGAGCAAGGGGCCGGATATGCGGTTGAGGTAACGGGACACGACGCCGGGAGCACAGACACATTCCTTGTCAGGGTGATTGTAGTAGCCGCAGGGGCAGGGGTTCATAGATGCCACTAACATAAATCCGGATGGATAATCCACCGTGACCCGTGCTCGTGAAATGGTGACTTTCCGCTCCTCCATCGGTTGGCGTAAAACTTCTAGCACCGTCCGCTTGAATTCAGGTAATTCGTCTAGGAACAAGACGCCATTATGTGCTAAGGAAATTTCACCGGGCTGGGGGTCGGAACCTCCTCCCACTAGGGCGACATCACTTACGGTATGATGGGGAGAACGGAACGGACGAGTCGTAATCAAAGAGGAATCTGATGGCAAGATACCGGCGACGGAATGAATTTTCGTTGTCTCTAATGCCTCGTGAAGATTGAGTGGCGGAAGTATGGTCGGAAGTCTTCTCGCCAACATGGTTTTCCCGGCTCCGGGCGGTCCGATTAGAATAACATTATGACCGCCGGCCGCTGCGATTTCCAAGGCTCGTTTTATATTTTCTTGTCCTTTGACATCCGAAAAATCTACTGAATAGATATTGCGGGCATGAGCGAATTCCTCCCTTGTATCGACGAACACAGGCTGACTGATTTCATGGCCATTTATGTGCTGAAGCACATCTTCCAGTGATTCGAAACCAAATACTTCCAAATCACTTACGATGGCTGCCTCCCTGGCATTTTCTTTGGGCAATATCAAGGCCCTAAAACCTTCTTTCCTAGCTTGTATCGCAATGGGCAACGCTCCTTTGATGGGGCGTAATGTTCCGTCAAGTGCCAATTCACCCATAAAAACGAGTTCACTGATTGTATTCGCTTCCAGTTGATTGGTGGCGGCCATCAATCCCATCGCTATGGGCAAATCATAAGCGGAACCTTCTTTGCGGATATCGGCCGGAGCGAGATTGATGGTAATCTTGAGTCGTGGAATTTTATATCCCGTATTTTTCAATGCGGCCTCTATCCGATGATAGCCCTCTTTGATGGCATTGTCGGGCAGTCCGACCAAGTGATATGCGTTGCCTCCCATCGGAGCTAAGGCTCCGGCGTTGACTTCTACTGTAATCGTCCTTGCATCGACTCCTTGAACGGCACTGGCGAATGTTTTTACGTACATGTATTCGTTTTCAAAATCAAGTTCAAATGTAAACTTTCTCCTTGGATTCCCCGGAAGGGGAATCCCTATATTTTAATGTGTAGAAAACAAGGAAAATGTTACCCGTCGACTTAATTTATGACGAACTTGATTGAAACTTACTTTTGTTTTCAATACTTGACTTTCAAAATACCACTTATCATAAGTATTATTTTTTACATAAAAAAAGCCCTCCGATAAAATCGGAGAGCCTAGCAGTTGTTTTTCTATATCATTATTCAAAACCAATTAAGCGTTTTTATCCCTTCTTCTATTTCGATACAAATCGCTTTTCATAATATTCCAGATTTGCCGTTCACTTTTTTCAAACCGGTCGGCGAGTATGCAAATCGTCCTTGATTTGTGATAGTCATGTTTAGGTAATTCTTCATGAAATGAGGATATGATATTATACCGTTGAATTTGTGTCTCTGATATCAATTTAGCATCGATTAAGAACATCACTAACGACCGGTTACGCGGAACATCCAGTTTTTCATCATATTCGCTATCGAACTGTCGAACCACTCTACTCACAAACAATTGTACATCTTGATTTTTCATAATCCCACTACGATTTACTCCTTATTCATCACATGATTTCGTACACGAACAAAATCGAACGACGATGGGTCAAAGTTCAGAAACGGAAGCCCTATCCGACAAATACTCTTTTTCATTTTTTTCAGCATCAAAATCTTTACTGAAATCAATAAAAAATGATAAAAAAGCAAACAAATGAAAGCCAATAAAACAACCAAATAATTGATAAACAATACAATACAAACAATTACTGAAATCGAATCACAAACATGAATTTTCAGGTTTTTTTTGTAATTTCAGTATAGAATTCACTTGGAAAAATGGCAAACAAAACAAAAACAGAGAAACTATTAAATATTCTCTATCCACACGAAAACGAAAGTTTGATTCAAAAAATCAAACGAAAACAAGCTACATTGAGTCAAACGGCAAGGAAGATTTTAAAGAGGATGACCCCTAGTAAAAACAAGCCGAAAGGAGAACCTCTCGAATCCGTCAAGTCCGACTTATATGGGGATAAAGTTCCCGGAAATTTTAGAAACAACCTCACCGAAATCAACAACTTCTTAATTGATTTTCTATTTGAAAAAGGACTTGAACAAAACCCGTCAATGAGGCACTATTTATTTCTTTACGCTTTAGCTGGCAGAGATGATTTTTCCTTGTTCAATTTACATTATCAACGAGTCAAAAAGGAAATCGAAAAAGTATTGCCGGAGTTATCTTTGTCCCGATTCCATTTTAATTGGAAAATGGCGGAATTGTATTATTACAGTCCTGTAGTGGTCAAACGAAATAAAAAACCGGGAAGCGACTATAAAGCTTTCAAGACTTTTATTGAGGAACGGGACAAATACATCCTATTCAGCGAATTGTTTCTGCAATTGGAAATGAAACAACGGGAAATCATTTTTCAGGAATCATATCAGATTTCGTCACGACCCTTTTTCCAGGATACGAAAAATCTTGAATCTTGGAATAAACCCGAACTATCGCTTCTAGAATTGCTCCGTCGCCTCCTCGACGACAAAAGCTATCAATCACTCGATGAAGTCCTTGGATGCATTCAATTATTTATGGAAAAAATCATTGACAAAATTGATGAAGAAACAGCTTCCAAACTTTCTACACAATTATTGAATCGAAGCAAAAAAATATTAAGAAGCAGCCCCAATATGACCCGTCGCCAGCTACAAAAATCGACTTTCCAAATGTATGAGGCCCTCCATCAAAACGGAATGCTCATGATCGAAGGTAAAATGGAGCTCGGGCATTTTT
This sequence comes from Saprospiraceae bacterium, assembly GCA_020630045.1. Taxonomy (GTDB): domain Bacteria; phylum Bacteroidota; class Bacteroidia; order Chitinophagales; family Saprospiraceae; genus JAHDCE01. The sequence goes on from JAHDCE010000002.1 coordinate 15,691, forward strand.
TCAATTACTTCGCTATCGGATTGGATATTGGCAAAGGAGGCGATTGGGCTCAAGGACTCATAGATAATGTCCCCATTGTCTATGACACCAACCTACTTCCCTCCTATTATTTATTATTCGAAGCGTTGATTCAGTTTTCATCAAAAAATTATAGTAAAACCTTGGAAATTATCCGTTCCTTGGAACACAAAAATGAAATCGGAGTCATTGTCAAGGAACAATTACTTATCAGGACTTACCTAGCCGCCAATGTGCAGGATGAAAAAAATTATCCGCTTGAAGACAGGGTGAATGCGTTCACAAAATTCATTTCCAGGTTAAAATCCATCTCTCAAAATCACAAAACACCGCTATTGGCTTTCGCCAAAACGGCACTCAAAGTTTATCATTTAAGTCGGATTCCGCTTCGAGTAGAAAAAGAAACTCAGATTGACAAATTCCTCCACGAATTGAATCAGTCATCAGGATCACTCTACTTCGATTGGTTTAGGGAGTTGCTCGAACAAGAAAAGCGGCCACCATCCGGCAGCCGCTCTTCCTCAACAAAATCTTCATTCGAATCAATCGAATTTAACGACCTTCATCACTGATTTTTTGCCATTGTTCGCAGATACTTTAAACATATTTTTGGACTGGGGCAAATCAATTTTCACATTGTTTCCGGGAGACAAACTTCCACTTCGAATGGAACTACCCGACAGTGTCGTCACTCTATAAGTAAGGTCATCATCGGATTTTGAAAATATCGTAATCGAGTGGTCAACGATGCCCGTATATAAGTCAATAACTCCTCCGCCGGGGGGAGGACATATCGGGGCTTCAATAAAGGTTTCGTCGATAATTAGCGTCTCTTCGGACATTGAATCGGGGGAAACACTTGACATAAGGGCATAGAAAGCCCCTATGCAAATGATTAGCATCTTTTGCATTGAAATACATTTTAAATGATTGGAAATCACAGGTGGAATACCTGCTTGAATTGTCAGCTATCGGCCGATGCTAGACCCTGATCAGATAGTCATTTGTAGGGCATGTGAATGCCTTACAATTATGTATTCCCGAAATGCAAAAGAATGGGACAAAAACGACGAAACGCTCGTCATTTTTTCACTTGGGTTTCAGTGAACCGAGCGGGTAAAATGTATAACTTGGCACCAGATAAACAACTACACAGGACAATATTGCCTGCTATATAAAACCAAAAAACATGTTCACTACATTCAATAATTTGAATGGCCAAATCGTACACAACGAATTGATAAAAAAAACTTTCTTTTTACAGAAGTTTCTTTTACCTGTGTTACAATACTGTTTTAAAAAAACATATTTACATAGAACCCAAAGAAGAAATCGCTTGGACCGTTTTCTCTGAAAGCATTTTAATACTCCATAATAAATATGATTGTCTTAGAAAAAATGATGACCCCAAAGCCTTTAAAAAACTATTTATTCAAATATTGAGATACCGTCTTTTTTCGGTTATAAAATATGAACGGAAAGATGAAATCACCTTTCCGTTAGAATATTATATTACATCCGAAACAACACTCTTAAACCAATATGAAAACGAATCAGAAAAACAATATGACATTGCATTAGAGAAGGCAAAATCAATATTTGAATCAGACCATAAAGAATGCTATAAAATACTACAACTCAGGGTATTTGACGACAAACTCAAGTATCATGAAATTGCAAAATCGACCGGCGGGACACTAGGAGCGGTCAGAAGGAAAGGAAGCCGTTGTATAAGCCATTTTAAAACCCTCGTTAAAAACATCTTCAACAATGAACACAATTGTAAAAAAACGATTCATCCATGAATATTTAAACTCGGATTTTGGAGAATTAGACCTAATAATATTCAAAAAAATATTCCCTAATATCAAGGAGCCCAAAATGGGATGGAGCAACTTTCAAAAGCTAATCCCAAACTATATCGCAGGAAATATTCGACAAGAAAAAGAAACTCAATATATCATTGACAATATTGTCGACGACAAGATATTTAATCACGAACTTGAAGAGGCGAAATTCTGGTTTAAAATATTTCGAAAAAATCGCGAACAAAAAACAATATCAAATAATTTATCCGCATTACGACGTGAAATATTAAATCAATACGAAAATATAAACAAGGAATATAAAGAAGAATATTTGTATCGTATAGCCATTTAGAAAAAGCAAAGTCGCAAGCCTATCCTTATTCCAAAAAACCTTGTTCTTTTTGAGTAAGAATAGGCTTGCCATCCAATGCCTGTATCAATGTCGATGTCGCTAATAAACCATATAATAAGGCTACGATAATCGTAGCTTTTGTATTTTTTAAAAAATAATAAGAAAGAATGGGTAAGACCTGCAAGGCATGCATCCCTATAAAATGAGCAACGCGTAAATCTCCTACAGTTTTGCTCCACCCCACAATAAACAAATTGGAATTGTCATTTATGGCTCCAACACTATGGCTCGCCCTAGAACTCATCAAAGCACCTTCGAAAGAAAACACAACAAAAATCAATATCCCCAAACGAATCGCCCATACATAATGTGATGGTAAATCCGGAAAACTTTGAGTGAAAAACAGGATTCCTATATACGCAGTATATAATGTAACCAGCACTGCCGCTATTCCCATTAAACTATACATCAAAGTATAAAAAGGAGCACTAAAATTGAAATGTGAAAGCTCCCCCCTTGATGCTTGAATGGCAATATATATGAGTTCAAAACCAAGCAGTATAATTACGGACCAACTAAAAAGATTTGTATTAAAATTATTCAAATGATGACAGAACCAAGCCATTGTCAAAGCATACATTCCTATAGATACTGCAAATTTAAATGGCTTATACCAAGCATTCACTCCATGTATCTTTGTGGAAGTCGTTTGGGTTAAAAATATGCAAACAATAGAAGCCATAAAACAGAACAAACCGAAATAAAACAAATGCTCATTGCGCATTTTCAGTTCTTTAAAAAAACTCAGTCCTGCTTCCAATATCATATCAAATATTTTTACAAACTTTTATGTTTTTCAACCCACGATTGGATCAGCCTAATAAACCTTGGATAGTCGTCCTGATAAACGAAATGTCCACAGTTCTCAAATATTTCGAGTTTGCTATTAGGCAATCGGTCGTTCAAGTTTTCCCCATTTTTTTTATCTAAAATGGCTTCATGTTCTCCCCAGAATATTTTGGTAGGTATTTGGATATCTTTTAGACTTCGGTCAATGTCTTTCAAGGCTTCCGGGTACTTCTTAAACCACTGCATGCAATTCGCTACTTTCCCCTTGTGGGATTTTTTATAGTCCGATATTTCATATTCATTCGGAACATATTGCACATTACCTAAATTCTTTGCGGACTCAATCAAGGCTCCACTTCCTGCAATTACGAACATGACTCTCCAGAACCCCGAATACACCATTTTTTTCATAATGCTCGGCTCAATCGTTGGTAATGCCGCAGGTCCGTCACCAATCATCATTGATTTTATTTTATTCTCATGATTAATGACATAAGACAATGCACTGGCCATACCAACATCCGGAGCAACCAAATGTGAATCTTCTATATCAAAATGCGCCAAAAATGTTTTTAAAAAACCACCTTGGAACGCAAACGACATATATTCAGACTTCGTTTCACTTCCCCCAAACCCCGGCAAATCGTATGTATAAAGGTTGTAATCTTTTTTTAATGCCTCCCAGATTGGAGAATATGCAATGATCGTATGCGGAAAAGCAGATAACAAAACAATAGTTTCTTTGTTCTGAGGATCTATAATTGATTTCGCCATTCTTATTTTTACTCCATCTATAGAAATAAATTCCAATGGCATATCAAATGGTTTTTTCAAGGTAGGTTGTGTCGGATAAGAGTTTTGTCTTCTTATATTATTCAACCAAGACATTTCCGGAGTTATAAGACTGACGAAAGCAGCATTTAGCCTATCGTACAAATTGATTTTGGTTAACTTATCTTGTTCAATCATTGAAATGCATTTACTTTTACTATCACAATAGTAGCAAAAATAACAATCACTATCAATTTGATAGTAATAAATTCAAGGAAATGGAAAATAATTTCCGCTCGGGTTGCCCGATAGCTTCAACATTAGACATTATAGGAGATAAATGGTCTTTGCTAATCGTCAGGGACATGCTCTTCGAGCATAAAATGACATTTAAGGAATTTTCGGCTTCTGACGAACAAATTGCTCCTAGCATCTTGTCTTCGCGTCTGAAACGGCTGATTTCTTATGATATAATTACCAAGAAAAAGCAAGTAGGTAATAAAAAAGAAAACATCTACCTGCTTAGCGAAAAAGCAATCGAATTAACATCAATACTCGTTGATGTAAGTATTTGGGGGGATAAATACTTACGTGATTTCAATCAAATTGACAACATTGAAGGATTAGACCAAGAAAGGTCGCTAATTATATCCACTGTCAAACAGAGGTACACTACAATGGTTCAAAACACGCTTATCGAGCCCAACGATTTTTGAAAAAGGAAATACCCCAAAACAAAAAAATCCGGCTGGCTCCATTAGGAACCAGCCGGATTAACTAGGTCAAAAATGCAAATGATTAATCTGCAAGTTTGAACCGGACAGGAAGCGTAAATTGTACCCTTACAGGATTGTTACGCTGTTTACCCGGTATCCAGTTAGGCATTTTTTTCACCACGCGGAGGGCCTCTTCTCCACATCCTCCTCCGGGTTCTTTCAAGACTTTAGGATCTTTGATAGATCCGTCTTTTTCAACCACGAAGCGGATTACGGCCATACCTTCAATACCATTTTCCCTTGCGATGGAAGGATACTTAATGTTCTTATTGATAAACTGAATAATCTTTTTATCAGAACATTTCTTCCTGGCATTTTTATCTGCCTCGCCTTCACATCCGGGGAAGTGTGGCATGTATTCCACCACTTTAAAGATTTCATCATCCGGTGGCGGTGGTGGCGGTGGCGGTGGTGGCGGTGGCGGTGGCGGTGGCGCCTTAGGCTTTGGTTTTGCCTTAGGCTTTGGAGGTGGAGGTGGAGGCGGTTCGTTAGACTCCTCGATTTCCATTTCCTGACTTTCAAATTCAGGTTCATCCTCCAGTTCCACTTCGTCCGGCACCTCTTCAATAACAGGTGGTGGTGGTGGCGGTGGCGGCGGCGGCGGTTCGGCCGTACGCGGTGGTTCCACCTCGATCTCTTCCTCCAAATCCAACGAATACATACTCGTATCTATCGGATTGTCGTCGAAGATCGTATAGCTAAAAGCCAAAATCGTCAACAAAAGCGCTGTAACAGCACCAATACCCAAGTAAGTGGAACTTCTTCCGAAGATATCCACCTCAGGGTATTTGTTGCGACCCACCAAAGGAGATCCACTGCCTCCTCTGTGCTTTTCCTTCAAAGAGCCATCTCTTTTTCCCGAGAGGATGATGCGGGAAATCACAATAAATGCGATAATTCCCACGACAACCAGCAAGCTTAAAAGAACGACGACAAACAAAGGCAATGCGATGTCGAAATTCATGAGCTGAGGTATTTAAATAAATTAAACAGAAAAACGCCGATTAAACACCCGACAATGTTAGCGATAATATCGGAGAACTCAAAATATCTACCCGTCGTTAAGGCAAATTGCAAGCATTCCATCAGCGCGCCATACATTGAAGATGATGTGATTATCATCCAAAGGGTTGTGCTCGGTATTTTATTTTTTCTTTTTTTTCGGGCGAAAGCCCAACAAAACAAAATCACCAACACGGCATACACGCCTACGTGAGCGATTTTGTCGAAGTAATCAATTCCCACTTCAGGGAGCTGAGGACCGGAAACCAAGGAGAGCACCAATATCACAATAGCCCAAATGATTCCCGGCAAAAAGTAACGCACGATATCAACCGATTAATTCACCGTATGCGGCCGCATCCAACAAATCCGCTAATTCGGCAGGATCGGAAATTTTCACCTTCACAATCCATCCTTCTCCATATGGGTCTTCATTGATCAACCCCGGATTGTCGTCACCGTCTTGGCTCAGTTGGCTATTGAACTCTAGGACTTCACCGCTGACCGGCATGAACAAATCGGAAGTAGTTTTCACCGCTTCCACTACACCGAACTCGTCTTCTCTGTCCAAGGTTTCACCGACTGTCTCTACTTCTACGTACACGATTTCATCCAATTCGCCTTGGGCAAAATCCGTGATTCCGATGTAAGCGACATCTCCTTCCACACGAATCCATTCGTGGTCTTTGGTGTATTTTAAATCTGCTGGAATATTCATGATTTTTTCATTGATTACATTGTAACTTAAGTAAGTTAAATAATTGAGAACGAGATTTTGTCATGAATCGATGAGTACCCGGAGCCTGATAGCCATAGCTATCATGGCGAGGATGCGAAGCGGAGTCATGGCAAAAGATGTTTTCAAAATTTAATATTATTTATGTTACAATGTATTGGTTTACGCTTGGGGTAAATTTATTGAAATCTATTCATGAAACCCCATGAAATCACAAAATTTATTTTGCATAAGCCCGAAAACCATAAGTCAACACGGCCTGAAAGGTCTGAGGAGGGAATTCGCGGTATCGCAAACCGATTCGAATAGTATAACCGGGTTGCTTGAATTCTTCTTCGAAGTTGCCCGTTCCGGCAATCAAATCTAAAGTCGTACCGGTGTTAAACGGTACATTTTCCCGAAAACCCGCTTCCACGAAAGTGGCACTTCCGTTCAACTGCACTTCAAGATAAGCGTCTTGGATAAAGTCCAGTAAAAGTCCTTCATTGTTTGTAATCTGAATAAAATTCGGCAAGATATCTCCGATTTCTTCCTGGGTAATATCCCCTAGATAGGTCGCCCAATTTACAGGGACATTAGGAAATTCGACATAATGCAATTGAATCGGAGCGGATGCTACATCAATCGTGAAGAACTGGGTATAGACCATATCGTACCCCGGTCGTTCTTCTTTGCATCCTGTCAAACAAAGAACAGGGAGGATGAGCAATAGTAAAAAACGAAATTTCATATTTTCTTTTTCTCTTTTCCCTCCCCTTCCGGGGAAAGATTATTTTCTAGAAAAAATATTGTATTTGAGGATACAATAGATAGCACGGAACCCGTCCTTCCATCCGATTTTTTTCCCTTCTTCATAAGAACGTCCATAATAGGAAATTCCCACTTCGTATATCCTGATTTTTGGTATCCGGCTGATTTTGGCGGTTACCTCAGGCTCAAATCCAAATCGGTTTTCTTTTAAGCTAAGCCCCTTTATATGTTCGGACTTGAACAACTTGTAACAAGTCTCCATATCCGTCAAGTTCAAGTCCGTAAACATATTCGACAAGTTGGTCAGCCAGCGGTTACCGATGGAGTGCCAGTAAAACAAAATCCGGTGGGGCTTACCACCCATAAAGCGAGAACCGTAAACAACATCTGCGAAACCGTCTAAAATCGGTTGGAGCAAAATATTGTACTCCTGCGGATCATACTCCAAATCGGCATCTTGGATGATGATATAATCTCCGGTCGCTTCCTTGATACAAGAATGTAACGCAGCACCTTTACCTTTATTGACTTCATGTTCGAAATACTTGATGTCAAAGTCGGGATTGGCCGCCATGTATCTCTCGATCGCTCCCTTCGTATCATCCTTAGAACAATCATTGGTGATGACCAATTCTTTTTCCAGACCGCCGATGAGCTCCACCGCTTTTACCCGATCCAATATGAGATGGATGGTCCGTTCTTCATTATAGGCAGGCATGATGATGGAGAGCTTCGCGCACATTTATCGTCTGGTTGTGTCTTCTAGAAAAAACTGTTTCTTCCGGAATAAATTATTAATGAGTGCAAAAGTAACATTCCTTGTAAAACTCCGGTGCATCCCTTTGCCAATTAGTTATACTCGTATTATCCCCCATTCACCAATTGCAGGAACGCTTCTTCCGTTAAGATATCCACAGTTCCCAATTCTTGGGCCTTTTTCAATTTCGAACCGGCTTTTTCTCCGACTACCAATATGTCCAATTTGGAACTGACGGAGGAACTGACTTTCGCTCCCGCTCCCAAGGCCATTTTCTTGGCTTCGGAACGGCTCATTTGAGTCAATGTCCCGGTAAACAAAATGGATTTGCCCGAAAGGGCGCCGTCTGTTATCGGCTCATCTTTTTTATCCGCCTCGGTTTGCGTCATGTTAACGCCCAAAGACTCCATTTCTTCCAACAAGGCGATATTCTTTTCCACACTGAAATAAGCTTGGACATTCTTGGCCAAAATGGGGCCGATATCCTTGATGTCTGTAAATTTTTCTTCATCCCAATTCCTCAATTCCAAAACGTGGCTGATTTCTCCAGCGAGGATTTCGGAAGCGCGGTTACCCAAATGATGAATCGCCAAACTTTTTAGCACCATCTTAATCGGATTCTGCTTGGCCTTGTCAATGGCCCGTTTCAAATTTTCGGCAGACCGTTTTCCAAAGCCTTCCAATTCCGCTATAGCGGAATAATCCAAGCGGTAAATATCAGCCAAAGACTTGAGCCAACCTTGTTCTACGAAACGTTCTATATATGATTTCCCGAAACCGTCGATATCCATCCCAGACTTGGATACATGAAATATCATTTGCTGGGTTTGCTGGGCACCGCAGGTACAATCCGAACAACGCCAAGCGGCTTCGCCTTCCACTCTGGACAACGGCACCTTTTCCGCTTCGTTAATCGGACAATGCTTCGGGAATGTAATCGGAGTTTCCGTACCATCCCTCAAGTCTTCCATCGCTTTGACGATGTATGGAATAACGTCTCCGGCCCGTTCAACCAAAACCGTATCACCCAAACGCAAATCTTTAGAAGTGATGAAGTCTTCATTGTGTAAGGAAACCGAAGAAACCGTGACTCCGGCCAACTGTACCGGCTCCAATTTGGCGACCGGCGTAATCGATCCGATTTTCCCTACCTGGTATTCTACATCCAATAATCGGGTAGTCGCTTGTTTGGCCTTGAATTTGAAAGCAATCGCCCACCTAGGATGGTGGCTGGTATATCCCGCTTCTTCTTGAAGGGCAAGGTCGTCCAACTTGACGACCATCCCGTCTATTTCGTAGGGATATTCTTCTCGATATTCTTGCCATTTCAGACAAAAATCGGCGACTTCGGCTATATTTTTACAACGCTTCCTTTCATAACCATCTTTCGGCACTTTGAAGCCTAAATTCCCTAGGACCTCGATACTGTCATGGTGTGTCTTGAACTTGGGCAACATATCCCGTCCTCCTTCATTTACCGCATATCCAAGCTGGTAAACGAAAGCTTCCAATTTTCGCTTTTCAATCTCCTTGGGATCTTTCATCCGCAGCCCGCCGGTCGCCGCATTACGCGGGTTGGCGAATACGGACTTCCCTTCTTTTTCACGTACTTTATTCACTTTCGTGAAATCATCTTTCCTCATCAACACCTCCCCCCTGAGTTCTACCTTCTTGACATCGAATTTTGAAAATTCCGCCTTGAGCGGAATGGTGCGCATCGCCTTGGCATTCGCAGTCATTTCTTCCCCTTCCTTTCCATTGCCCCGGGTGGCGCCGCGAACGAGCATATCATTCTCGTATACCAATGCGATGGTTCCTCCATCGAACTTGGGCTCTACCACATAGGGCAATTCCCGGTCTTCGGGCAAATCCAAAACACGCTTGAGCGATTCGTCAAAATCCTTGAGGTCTTCGGCATTGTAGGAATTCGCCAAGGAAAGCATCGGTGTCAAATGCGGGACGGACGGGAACTCGGATGTCAAATCGGCCGATACGCGTTGGGTCGGAGAATCGGGCATAATCAAATCCGGATAGGCGGCTTCAATCGCTTCCAATCTTTTGAACAAGTGATCGTATTCATAATCACTAATGACCGGATCGTTCAGGATATAATATCGCCATTCATGATACCTTATGATTTCATGTAGGTGGAGCGACTCCTCCTGTCCTTCTTCCCTTCCGGGAATATTTTCGTTTTGTAATAATTTTTTGGAGAGGTCGAACAAGCGACGCTGGGTGTTTTTGTCGTACATCATCGAGGGAAAATTTTACGGGTAATTAGGTTTTATGCTCGGATGGAAGTGGTATATAAACCATCCGAACCTTTCGAGTAATTTGTAAAGACATGCTTGTCAATCCATTTCTTCATAGTCGATGAACTCACCTTGATCATCTAAAATATCGGGCTCTTTTTTCCTAGGATCAGGCAACCTCAACATAGGTTTAACGAACAATCGATAAACAAAAAAAGCAAGTATGGCGAATGTGAGTAATTTTAACAAGTATGAATTCGTTTTTCCCGTATCCCACAAATTTAAACCAAAGGAATGAAATACAGCTAAAATCAAACGCCTTACTAAAATCTTTTTATACTCAAAATTAAGTGGAGTGAAATAATTATGACGATACTATTTTGTTCTTTGGCGATTTA